>FR901744.1:0-1640 GCA_000437675.1 Prevotella sp. CAG:891 | reverse complement strand
TCTTCAACATTGCTGTTGAAGGACTTGGCAAATTCACGGCTATTGCCAGTGGTATCTTTATGACAATGGTATTCGGTTGCGCAGTAATGATGTTCATCCAGGCAAGCGTAGCAGACATGACAGACTACATCACCAGTTTCTGGGTTGTTATTGCTTGTGCTGCTTACCTGCTGTTCTATGCACTCGTTGGTAGCCGCGTTACCAAACGCTCAGACAATGAATAAAATCACCATACACTAACCTCATAACAACATTATCTCATGAAATTAACAATTGAAGACGTAAGAAGCCGCTTTATCGAACACTTCGACGGCAGCACTGGATCAGTATATACATCACCCGGACGTATTAACCTCATTGGTGAACACACCGACTATAATGGAGGTTTCGTATTCCCCGGTGCAGTTCAGCAAGGTGTAATTGCTGAAATCAAGCCTAATGGTACGCGCAAAGTTCGCGCCTATTCTATCGACTTGAAGGATTATGTTGAATTTTCACTCGACGACGAAAAAGGCCCCTCAGCTACTCACTTCCGTTTCATCTTCGGTGTGTGCCGCGAAATGATGAAGTTGGGCGTTCCCGTTGAAGGTTTCAACACTGCATTCGCTGGCGATGTACCCCTTGGTGCAGGTATGTCATCTTCGGCTGCCCTTGAAAGCACTTACGCTTTTGCATTGAACGACATGTTTGGTGAAAACAAAATCGATAAGTTCACTTTGGCAAAAGTAGGCCAGGCTACAGAACACAACTACATTGGTTGCAACTGTGGTATCATGGACCAATTTGCATCAGTATTCGGCAAAGTAGGTAGCTTGATGCGCCTTGACTGCCGTTCGCTGCAGTACAAATACTTCCCGTTCGATCCGAAGGGCTACAAACTCGTGTTGCTCAACTCACAAGTAAAACACGACTTGGCTTCATCTGCATACAATGACCGCCGCAAGAGTTGCGAAAATGTTGTTGCCGCTATTCAAAAGCACCATGCTGAAGTAGAATCGCTTCGCGACGCTACTTACGACATGCTCGAAGAAGTACGCAATGAAGTAAGCGAAGAAGACGCTTTGCGCGCTAAGTATGTAATTGGCGAAAAGTATCGTGTACTTGAAGTATGCGTGGCTTTGGAAGAAGGCGACTACGAAGAAGTGGGTAAGAAAATGTACGAAACTCACTATGGCTTGAGCAAGGAATATGAAGTATCATGCCCCGAGCTCGACTTCTTGAATGAAGTTGCTCACAGCTGCGGTGTTACAGGTTCACGCATCATGGGCGGCGGCTTCGGCGGTTGCACCATCAACTTGGTTAGCGAAGACCTGTACGAAAACTTCATCGAAACGGCTAAGAAAGCATACAAGGAAAAATTCGGCAAAGAGCCTATCGTTATCGACGTTGTTATCGGTGACGGTGCTCGTAAACTTTGCTAAAACAGCATAGCGAGTATTCCTTATTATATTAACGACCTGCTCAGTTAAAAACATTGAGCAGGTCGTTTTTCATACCCCAAAATGAGATAAACAGAAGAAAAATCATTTTTTTCTTCATTTTTTTCGCAAAACATTTGGTCCATTCGAAAATTGTTACTAATTTTGCAATCGCAAATCAGAAATAAAGGCTCCTTAGCTCAACTGAATAGAGCATCTGAC
>FR901743.1 GCA_000437675.1 Prevotella sp. CAG:891 | reverse complement strand
GGTGGGAAACTTTAGTAAGTTATAAGAACAAAAAAAATGCCCTCGCGGATGCGTTTCTTAAGGGTAACATCCGTGAGGGCTTTTATCATGTCGTGTCGTTTAGAGTTTAAGTTTTTCTTTCACGCCCTTCGATTCGTTCTGCAAACGGTCGAGTGCGGTTACGACGTAAGTGTACTTGTCTTTTCCGTCGTCGTAAGGCAGTTTGTAGAGCGTAAGGGGCGTAATTGCCACGAGGTGTTCCGCATTGAACAAGTCAATTTTCTCGTCCTTCTTAAAACGGTAGATGGCGTAGTTACGCGCCACATCCATTTCTTTTTTGGCTTTGGGAGCCGTCCAGAACAGGTAATATCCATCGGGCATCCACATGGCTTTTACTTTGCGGGGCTTGCGCGGTGCTTTGTCGTCGATGTGGTGGAAGGTGGGCTGAAGGGCCGGGGTGCGGTGATACACCTTTTCGAGCGCCGTAGCATAGTTACCTTCGTTGCGTACCACAGCCGCCGAGTACCACAGACACGAACCCTGAATGCCGCGCAACGAACGCTGCAAGGCAAACTTCGCAGCCATTTGGTTGCGTCGGGGGTTCTGTTTGTCGGCAGCGCGCACAGTGCGTTCCACGTCCTGTCCGATGATGAGCGGACGTCCTCCGGCAAAGCGGCTCCACCACTTGATGAGTTCCTCGTAGTCGGCCGTGCGGTGACCAATTTCCCAATAGAGTTGGGGCACGGTATAATCCACCCAACCTTTGTTAATCCAGTAAAGCACATCGGCATAAAGGTCGTCGTAGTTTTGCAATCCGGCCGTTTTTGAACCGGGCAGGTTCGAACCGCCGCGGGTATTGTGGTAAATGCCGAAGGGGCTGACGCCAAATTTCACCCAGGGCTTCACGGCGCGAATGGAGTCGTGCAGCATTTCGATAAACTGGTTCACGTTGTAGCGTCGCCAGTCCTTGATGTCGGCAATGCCGTTGCTGTGTGCGCGGTAAGTGGCCTGATCGGGAATTTGTACGCCCGACACGGGATAGGGATAGAAATAGTCGTCGATGTGCAGTCCGTCAACGTCGTAACGGCGCACAATGTCGGCAGCAATTCGGCAAATGTAAACGCGGTTTTCGTGCAGTCCCGGGTCGAAGAGGTAAAGACCGTCGTACTCAAAAAAGCGTTCGGGGTTCTTCACGTAGGGATGGCGCGTAGAAAGTTCGCGCGTACCCTTGGTCTTGGCGCGGAAGGGGTTGATCCAAGCGTGCAGTTCCATGCCGCGCTTATGACATTCGTCGACCATCCAGGCAAGAGGGTCCCAGTAAGGCGAAGGAGGCGTTCCCTGTCGTCCCGAAAGGAAACGGGTCCAAGGTTCGTAGGCGGATTGGTACATGGCATCGGCCTCGCCGCGCACCTGAAAGATGATGGCATTGATGCCACACCGCTGCATCACATTGAGCTGGTTGGTCAGATTCTTTTGCATTTCGCTGCGGCTCATGCCCTGGAACTGACCATTGATCATTTGAATCCACGCACCGCGAAATTCGCGTTTGGGCAGCACACTGCCCTGGGCGCAGACGCTCTGAAACGCGGAAAATGCGAGAAACAGAAGAGTGAAAAATAATTTCATGTAAGGGGTTATACTTTGAGAGTGTGAGAAAGACGGCAGTGCCTTGCGGTGCTTGCCGTCTTTTTTTGCATTGCAAAGTTATACTTTTTTTCTAAGTAGATGTTGAAAAGTATGGTATAAGTAGGTAATCAAAATTATGAAGTCGTCTGAACTTTTATGAAATTCAAGAT
>FR901742.1 GCA_000437675.1 Prevotella sp. CAG:891 | reverse complement strand
CTATTAAAACCTTACAATCATGAAAACAAAGAACTTAAAAGCCATGTGTTCGGTAGTCCTCGCATCTTCACTCATTGGAGGTAGTGTAATAATCGGTATGAGCGCATGCAGCGAGCATGAAACAGAAACTCCGACAGTAGCTGAAAAGCAGACAGAAAGTGCAACGGTTATCGACGGCGGTGTGAGTGAAGATGTCTACAAAGATGCCACGTTCAAAATTTGGCATACCATCAAGTATTCATCGCGCGCAGCCGGTAACGAACTTACTGCAAGCGAAGCCACCCAAATGCTGCAGCCTTTTATCGATGATGGCCGGATGATACAGCAGCAGATATTGCAGGATAAGGACAAATATCACTTGACTATTGACGAAAGTCAGGCAATGATGCGCATGACCGATGCCCAGCTTGCTGAAATGTCTTTTACTCTGACTACTGTCTATAACGATGCGGTTGCACAAGGGGTGAACCAGGACGACATTATTGATTGTCTTATGCATGCAACAGGAGTTGAAGATATTGTAGATTTGTATAAATTAGCCTATGAAGGAGGCAGTGCAAAATTATACGTCACCGGAACCAAAATGCTCATGTCCGCAAATACAGCAAAAAAAATTGTAACAGCCTTTGCAAAACGAACTGCAGGAATTGTAGGAGTAGCCTTTATGGTTTACGATTTTGCTGATTGCATCAAGAGCAAGCAACAGGCATAACAGCATCAGACTCTTTTTTTTAGATTACTCAACTATCATTTATACCCTATATGATTGAAAAATGGAAAGAAAAAAAAGACTGGCTGTTTATGACAATGCTCTTTTTTTATTGGTTACAGCGCTTAACCGATATTAAATGGCTATACCATGTGCTTTTGCCTATATGCTTATTTTTTGCGTATTTCACCTGTAGGGTTCTGTATGCAGAATGGAAAACGGAGGATTCAATGAAAAATGTAGTGCTGCACATACTCAAGAAAAACAAATGGGATGTTTTTTGTGTGATTGCCATGGTGCAGTTTACCATAGCATATTTGAGTGGCATACTGTTTGAATAGCACACTCAAACCCGTTGACCGCAGTTGTGCTACAGCAGCAAACCTATGACTCTATAACATTAAAAACACTACATCATGAATAAATGGGAAGACAAAAAAAATACATTATTGCTGATATGGGGCTGTTTAATGTTATTTAGTAAGATTACCAAATACGAATGGCTACATCCTGTCATTTTACTTGTCAATCTGATTGCGCTTTACTACACCTGGCGTTTCCTTTCGGCCGCATGCGAAGCGGAAATATCGACCCGAGGAACATTGAAGCACCTACTGAGGCATTACAAGTGTGATACGTATTTTCTCCTACTGTACTTCCTTAATGCCGTGGGCTATGTGCTTTGGCTTTGCTTCAAGTAGCACCTCTGCCCCATCGCAATGCGAACAGACGGAAGGTTAAGGCGGCGACATACAAAAAATCCCCGGAGAAGAGCGAGGAAGGCTCTTTTCCGGGGATGAATGTTTTGAAGTCGTCTAAACTTTTCTGACGAAGATTTGATTTGGAGATTTATCTCTTCTAAATTCAAAAGTTCAGACGACTTCATTTTAAAAAAAACGAGGTCGACGCGTGTCAGGGCACTGCGGCATATTGGGCGGTGCGGGCCGTAAAATCGTCGATGGCAGCCTGAGCAGCAGCATCAGTAAGGGGCGTTACGCAACTGGGCTTCACCCCGTTGAGCGAAGCAGCCACCAGCTGCGAAAGCCGGGCATAACCCATGCCGTAAAGGTGCGAGGCGCAGAACAAACGCTGATTGGCCACCTCGCCGCTAAGCATCGGGGTGTAGCAGTCGACGTAGTTCACGCGGTCGGCATAGCCCAACCGGGCAATCATGGCCTTTACTGCGGCATTAAAGGGAGCGACGCGGCCGGCATTGCGCGCAGCGTCGTGGGTGGGCAAGAGCGAAAGCACATGAATGGCGGCATGGGGGGCGGCGGCATGCACCTTGTCGAGCAACAGGCGATACTGGTCGGCCAATTCGCTGATGGGAGCCGAGCCGTTGGCATCGCGCGCACCGATGTAAAGGCACACCTGCGCCGGAGCTTCATTGTCGGGGCGTCCGTTGAAAATCACATCGATGGTTTTGGCAAGGTCGGCAATCGTGACGCTTGCATATCCCCAACCCAAGCCGCGGTTTTTGACCCGGGCAGTATGGAATATTTCGTGCCATTCGCCTCCGTGCATCACATCGTCGCCAATCATCAGAATGTCGTCGGCCGCAACCTTCTGCATACCGAAAGCACTGACACGCATGCCAAACGAGCGAGGCAGCCCACCATACTGCAGGGGCGCATCAGCGGGATAGGTGCAGGTGGCACCCTGCCCATTGACGTAGGGTGCAATGGCGTTGCACCAGGCGCGGTAAGCAGCAGCATTGGGGTGAAGTCCGTCGAGCGAAAAGGTTTGTCCCATGGTAATGGGCATCATCAGTTGCCAAAGGTCAATATAAGTGGCCCCCATTTCGGTGCAGAGTTCGCGGAGCAAGGCATTGGTGGCCTGTTCGGCTTCGAGGGTGCGTATGCCCGACTTGCTTGGCAGAATGCTCTGCACAAAGAGTTGGGTGGCAGGCGATTCTTTTTGAAAGCGGTTGAGCATGTGGCGCACATTGGCCGCCACACGTTCGGGGCGGTTAATGCCCTGCGTGCCCAAGTCGTTGGTACCAATCATCAGGAAAGCCTTGGCGGGTTTTCCGCGCAGAATGGCTTCGAGGTTGGCCAAAGTTTCGTCCGAAACAGCGCCCGACACACCGCGGTTAATGACCTTGGGGTTGTCAAAGGCTTCGCACCAGGCGTGCATGTTGGTAATGCTGTTGCCAATGAACACAATGTGGTCGGACTCGACGTCTAACACCTTGAACGTGTCGTACCGATGATTTCTAAAGGGTAAATCGGCAAACACAAGCACCGTACTTGCAATGAAGCAGGCCAGCAAAGTGGCAAATCGTTTCATGTCTTTTTCAATCGTTGTTTTTAAGGGTTGAATTGTATTAGATATTTATGCAGCAAGGGCTGCGTATTGTTTGAATGTATTTGGCAGAGGCAGGCTCTGACGCAAGGAGCATACAAAATTAGGAATTATTTCAATCTGTTGGGTTTTTCGCGTGAAAAAGAATTCGTAAGTTTGGCGCGCCGTTTTTAAAAAGGAAACACTACAACGGTTTTTTTCGATTCAACACATCATTCACTTATGACATTCAAACTACGCTTTTCATGGGTACTGGCAGCCCTGTTTTTTATCACTCTGCAAGCCGTGGCACAGCAGCAAATGCTATTGGGCTACTGCCCCGACGAACTGACAGCAGAGGCCGAACCGGTGATGCTGGACAAGCATAACAATACCTTATTCAAAGCGGCCATTGTGCTGCCCCAAGCGCGCATGAAACTGCTGAAAGGGGCAAAAATCACTAAATTCCGCCTGGCCACCGACGAGGGAACCCGGCAAATTGGGGTGATGCTGCGCCATGAACTGACGGGGAATACCATTCCAGACACGTATGCCTCGCTGCAAGGCGAACAAACCCGCGGCTGGAAGGAGCTGACGCTCAGCACGCCGTACATGGTGACGGGCGAACAGCTGGTGATTCTGTGCGAAGGACTACTGCCGGCAGGCAAAGGGCTGATGACCGACGGCACACCGCACCCCAACGGCTGCTGGGTGACAACGAACGGGGTGGAATGGACCAATGGGGCGGACATGGGCTACAAATCGCTCTGCATGAAGGCGGTGGTTGAAACCAACGGACAAACCAGCCTGGAGGATGTGGCACTGAACGCACTGACGGTTGAGCAGAAACAGGTGAAAAAAGGCAACAAGGCGCACCTTAGCTTTAGCATCGGAAACTTTACGAGCCAAACCGTTCAGGCTCCGACCGTGCGTTACTGCCTGGCTACACAAAGCACAGACTCGGCCATGAAGGCGCACACCGAGGGGAAAATTGCGCCCGAGGGAGTGGCGGAATTTAAACTGGAAATGAACACTGAGGCGTGTCACGAGGGAAAGAACAAGGTGATGGTGTGGATAGACTCGGACAACGGACTGACGGCCAACGATACGCTGCGCGCCACGCTGGCTTGCTATGCCGACAGCTTTAAGCGCAAAACACTGATTGAACTGTTCTCGACCATGCCCTGTGGCAACTGCCCGGCGGCACACCGATGGGTGAGCAAAATGGTGGCCGGACGCACCGACTACGTTTGGCTGGTGCACCATATAGGCTACAAAAGTGACGAACTGACGGTGAACGACTCGTACGAACTGGAAAGTCCACTCACGGCTACGGCTACACCGCGAATGGCTTACGACCGCCGCGTGCTGCCGTGCAGCCTCAACGACCGAACGCCCATTATCAACACTTACAACCTGTTCGACAGTCAGCCTTACTTTGAATTCTGCGTGAAGCAGCCGGCTTTTGTGAAAATCGACATCGAACCAACTTACAACGAGGCTACGCGCGAACTGCAACTCGCGGTGAGGGGCGAACGCACTACTTTTGGCGCGGAAGTGTATCCCGATGCACGGCTCACGGTGCAGCTGGCTGAGGACAGTGTCGAAACGGTGAGGGCGCAAAGTGGCTCGGGCGAACACGTGCAGAACCATGTGTACCGCCAATCGCTTACGCCGATATTGGGCGACGACATTCAGTGGGCGAACAACCGCTTCAGCCGCTCGTTTACGCTGACGGTGCCCGATGCGTGGAACCCGAAGTTTCTGAGTGTGGTGGCTATGGTGAACCGTCCGGTGGGCGACGACAGCCGCGAAATCGAGATTCTGAACGTGAACAACGCGCCGGTGCTGCAAACGCAATCGGGCATTGCCGACAACACGGCCGCTGGCGAACGCGTGATTAGCCGCACTTACTACAACTTGCAGGGCATTCAAATGGCTCAGCCCACGAAAGGCATTTACCTCGAAAAAATCAGAACAACCAGGGGCGAAACTACCATCAAGCGTATGCGCTGATGCAAATTTGCTTTACTTTATGCTGCGGCAAAGCAGGAAGCTTCATGGGGGAGCCGGCTGCTTTGCCGCTTTGGCTTGGGTAATTGTTTGCCCATACCGCGACCGCTTTTTTTCAGAAAAAATTTGGAGAACGGGGCCTTCGCTTTGTATCTTTGCGCCGCGAAGTCAGGCTGCACCTCAGCATAGCTTTTGAGAGCCAGCTCTCATCGCTCTGCATTCAGATGAAAAAACAGATTTTCCGAATTGATTCATTCCGCGTTCTTTGACATGATGTTACCACAGAAAGTAAGGCAGGCAGGCCTGTCTGAAACCCGTGATGCGTCGTTGAGTTCTACCCCACACTTTTGCGACTAAGCTCAAGTTCGGCAGGCTTTGCTGCCAACAAGTCGTTTTTCAGCGTCTATTTTTCGAATATGCGTGAAAATTACCGTAAATTTGCAGAGTGTGCCCTATAGGCACGCACAGTTTCTGAAAAATACGAGTGTGTGTGCCCGGCAACACGCCTATTCTTTTTTCTTTTTTCCAAAAAATGACACAACTTCAGCAACCTGCATTCCCCCTTCGCCGTCCGGCACTTTTTCTGTTTATGGTGTGTATCGGTTCGCTCTTTCTTTTCTTGGGCGAAACCCTGTTCAACACACGCGGCGAACCGCGCGAGGCCGTGGTGGCACTGTCGATGTTGCAGGACGGCAACTGGATTCTGCCCATCAACAATGGTGTTGACATGGCTTACAAACCCCCATTGTTTCACTGGCTCGTGGCGCTGTTCTCGCTGCCGCTCGGCGAGGTGACGGAATACACTTCGCGTTTGCCGTCGGCCGTGGCCCTTACGCTCATGGTCATGGTGGGCTATGCCTTCTATGCCAAACGCAGCGGTGCGCTCACGGCACTGCTCATGGGGCTGATTACGCTGAGTAACTTCGAGGTGCACCGCGCTGGCGTGAATTGCCGCGTCGACATGGTGCTCACGGCCATGATGGTCGTTGCACTCTATCAGCTTTACCGCTGGACGGAGGGCGGCTTCAGGCGTTTGCCCATTTGGGGCATATTGGCACTGAGCGGTGCGTTCCTGAGCAAAGGGCCGGTGGGGGCTGCCCTGCCCTGTCTGGTCATGGTGGCCTTCTGCACCCTGCGCGGCCACGGATTCTGGCAATCGCTGGGCCGATTCTTTGGCATCGGTCTGCTGTCGTGCGTGCTGCCCCTGGTGTGGTACGTGGCGGCCTGGCAACAGGGCGGTCAGCGTTTCCTCGACCTGGTGTACGAGGAAAATGTGCTGCGCCTACTGGGCAAAATGAGCTATGCCAGCCACATCAACCCGTGGCATTACAACGTGATGACCGTGGTGACGGGCTTCGTGCCTTACACGCTGCTGGTGCTCATGTCGCTCTTTGTGTTGCGCTACCGCAAACCGCAGGGCAACCTGTCATCACTCTGGAACAAACTGAAGGAACACGTGCGCCGCGTCGATGATGTGCGGCTGTTTACCTTCCTGAGCTTTGCGCTGATATTCGTGTTTTACTGCATACCTAAGAGTAAACGCAGCGTGTATCTGCTGCCGGTTTATCCGTTCCTGGCCTACTATCTGGCCACTTACATGCTTTGGCTCGTGCGCCTGTCTGCCCATTTACGCGCTTTGGCTTGTGCGCAGACACCGCCGCGTGGTGGTGGCCTTCGGGTGGGTGGTGGCCTCGCTGGCTGCCCTGCTTCCGCTGGCGTTTGTTGCGGTGCGCTGCGGTGCGGTGCCCGAAAGCCTGATGGGCAGCGGAAAACATGCGGCACAGAACGTGGCCATGCTGGCTGCCCTGCGCGACACGCCGCTCAACCCGCTTGAATGGTTGGGCTTTGTGGTGCCGCTCATTGGCGGTGGGCTGTTCGTTGTTTGGCGTCGTCGGCCCGTGCGCGTTGTCGGGGGTGTGGTGGCTGCGGTGTTCAGCATTTTCCTTTCGCTCGACGGACTTTACCAACCGCTGGTGCTCAACACGAAGAGCGACAAGCCGCAAGCCGAAATTGTGCGGAAATATGTGCCCGAAGGACGCGTGTATTCGTATCGTACGCACGTGAATCCGGGCAACCCGCTTCACCCGTTTACCATCAATTACTACTTGGGCGACCGCGTGGTGCCGTTCATTGAATTTATGCCGAACGAGGGCTACTTGCTGGTGGGCGACAACGATATCGAATCGTTCTACGAGCGTTACCCGAACTACCGCGTGACGGAGGTGGTGGACTTTAATCACCGCAGCTGTGACGACCGGCGTATGCTACACTTTTACCACTTTCAACGTCAATAGCCATGAGCTTTATCCACAAACAACTGCTCATTGAAGCTCTGCGCTTTGCACTGGTGGGGGCGGTGGCCACAGCACTGCACTACGGACTTTACTTGCTGCTGCTCGCTGTGATGCCGGCTAATGCGGCTTACACGTTGGGCTATGTGGTGAGCTTCGTGGTTAACTTTTACCTGACGGCTTACTTTACCTTCGGCACGGGGCCTTCGTGGCGCAAGTTGGTGGGCATGGGGGGTGCGCATGCCGTGAATTACGGTTTGCACCTGTGTCTGCTCAATGCGTTTTTGGCATTGGGCGTGACCGAGGTATGGGCGCCGCTCCCGGTATTTGCCATTGCCATTCCGGTGAACTTTCTGCTGGTTCGCTTCGTGTTTAAACGCGGAAAAAAGGCGAAGCGCAGCGAGGCGAAGCGCAGCGAGGCGACGGAGCAATAGGCACCGTGTAACAGCGCGGCAGGCTTGATAGAACTTTTCTCTTCAAAAAAAAAAACGAACTTTGCTATGAAACTCATTCTGGTTGTTCCTTGCTATAACGAAGAAGCGGTGCTGGCCGAAACTACCCGGCAGTTGAGCTTGATTTTAGACGAGCTGAAAGAAAAGCAGCGCATCGACGAGGGGTGTATTCTTTATGTCAACGATGGCAGCAAAGACCGCACCTGGGAACTGATTGAGCAGTTTGCACAACAAAATGACTATGTCGAGGGACTGAAACTGGCGCACAACGTGGGACACCAGCATGCGCTGTGGGCCGGACTGGAATGGGCGGCTGACAGGGGCGATGCCATCGTGACCATCGACGCTGACCTGCAGGACGATGTACGCGCCATCATCGACATGACCGAGGCTTACCTGAGGGGAAACGAGGTGGTGTTTGGCGTAAGGCGCGAACGTAAAACCGACACCGTGTTTAAACGTACCACGGCACTGGCCTTTTACCGGCTGATGCAAATGATGAACAGCAACACGGTGTATAACCACGCGGATTTCCGCCTGATGAGCCGACGCGCCGTGAATGCGCTGCTGAGCTACCCCGAACGTAACCTGTTTCTGCGCGGCATGGTGGCTTCAATGGGGTTCAAAACGGAAGCCGTTTACTACGACCGCACCGAACGCTTTGCTGGCGAGTCGAAGTATCCGCTACGCAAAATGCTGGCCTTTGCGCTCGACGGCATTACGTCGTTCTCCATCCGTCCGCTGCAGCTCATCACGCTGCTCGGACTCACCTTCATGCTCATTTCGGTGGGCGTAATTATTTACGGCATTGTCAAGCACTTCGAAGGGCAAACCATTGAGGGCTGGACGTCGCTCATGGTGTCTATATGGTTTATCGGCGGAGCTATCCTCGTGGCCTGCGGCATCATTGGCGAATATGTGGGCAAAATTTACATCGAAGTGAAACGGCGACCGCGCTATTTCATCGAAAAAACCACTACCGACGACGACCCTTTGGCCGACCCGTATGCCGACATTCCCTACTGATGCCCCGGGGTAAACGCAACAGCGAAAGGAAACCGCCGTTTCAGTTTTCGTTACGGCATCTTTTTACAAGTTAGGCCTCTTTTTACATCACATCTTTTTACTTCGCATCTTAATCACACACTTACATACTGAAACGCTTATGAAGCACATTCTGCTTACCTCGCTCCTGGGCCTCAGCGCACTGACTGCCGCGGCACAGTCGAACACCATCTGGTTCGACGAACCGACTTCGTTGAAGGGCAGCCAATGCTGGTTGGGAGGACATCCTGAAAAGTACAACAAAACGCACAAACCCATCAATGCGGGCGAAGGCGCTCAAAATGCCGACCCCGAATGGGAACGCCGCTCGTTGCCGCTGGGCAACGGTAGCATCGGCTGCAACGTAATGGGCTCGGTGGCTACCGAACGCTACACGCTGAACGAAAAAACATTGTGGCGCGGTGGACCGAACACGGCAAAAGGACCGGACGACTACTGGAACCAAAACAAACAGTCGGCGCACTTGCTGCCCGAAATACGTCAGGCTTTCGTCGACGGCGACTTCGACAAGGCCGGACGACTGACTTCGCAAAACTTCAACAGCCCCGTGCCTTACGAATCGTGGCGCGAACCGCAGTTCCGCTTTGGCTCGTTTACGACGCTGGGCGAAATGACTTTCGAAACCGACATCAACGAAAAGGGCATTCGCAATTACCGCCGCGCACTTTCGGTAGATTCGGCTTACGCCACGGTGAGCTTTACCACGGCCGAGGGCATCGGCTACGAACGACGCACGTTTGTGTCGTATCCGGCCAACATGCTCGTCACGCGGTTCACGGCCACGGAAAAGGGCAAGCAGAACTTTACGCTGAAGTATGCGCCGAACCCGCTGGGCGAAGGTAACTTTGCTGCCGACGGCGAAAACGGCATCCTTTACACGGCACGCCTCGACAACAACCAAATGGAATATGCCGTACGCATCCACGTCATTGCCAAAAAGGGTACGGTGCAGTATGCCGACGGGGCCATCAAGGTGACGGGTGCCGACGAGGTCATGGTGCTGCTCACGGCCGATACGGACTACAAGCCGAACTATAACCCCGACTTCAACGATCCAAAGGCGTATGTGGGCGTTGACCCGAAGGCCACTACCGCGCAATGGATGAAGGCGGCTGCGAAACAAAACTTCAAGAAACTGCTGAAAACGCATTACAAGGATTATGCTGCGCTCTACAACCGCGTGAACTTTAACCTCGAAGGTCCTTCTTCGGCTAAGCCTACCAACGTGCGACTGGCCGACTACCGCAAGGGGGTTAAGGACAACGGACTCGAAACGCTTTACTATCAGTTTGGCCGCTACTTGCTCATCGCTTCATCGCGTCCGGGCAACCTGCCGGCTAACTTACAGGGCATTTGGCACAACAATGTCGACGGCCCGTGGCGTGTGGACTATCACAACAACATCAACCTGCAAATGAATTACTGGCCGGCCTTGTCGACGAACCTGGCCGAGTGCGCCGAACCTTTGACCGACTTTATCCGCCTGCTCGAAAAACCGGGCGAACGCACGGCCAAGGCTTACTGGGGTGCACGCGGATGGGCAGCCGGCATTTCGGCTAACATCTTTGGCTTTACGGCGCCACTCGAAGGGGCTGACATGTCGTGGAACTACAACCCCATGGCGGCTTCGTGGCTGGCTACGCACCTGTGGGACTACTACGACTACACGCGCGATGCCGACTTCCTGCGCAACACGGCTTACCCGCTCATGAAGGGCTGTGCACTGTTCTGCGAGGATTTCCTTTGGCGCAAGGCCGACGGCACGCTGACGGCTGCACCTTCCACCTCGCCCGAACATGGACCGGTTGACGAGGGTACCACGTTTACGCATGCTGTGATTCGCGAAATTCTGACCAACTGCATCGACGCGGCCAAGGTGCTCAACACCGATGCTACCGAGGTTGCTAAATGGCAGCAAATACTGACGGAACTGGTGCCTTACAAAATTGGCCGCTACGGTCAGCTGATGGAATGGAGCCGCGACATCGACGACCCGAACGATCAGCACCGCCACGTCAACCACCTGTACGGTTTGCACCCGGGCCACACCATTTCACCGCGTACCACGCCCGAACTGGCCAAGGCTTCGCGCATTGTGCTTGAACACCGCGGCGATGGTGCTACGGGTTGGAGCATGGGTTGGAAACTCAACCAGTGGGCACGTCTGCACGATGGCAACCATTCGTACCTGCTCTTTGGCAACTTGCTCAAAAACGGTACGGGCGACAACCTGTGGGACATTCATCCGCCTTTCCAAATCGACGGTAACTTTGGCGGTACCGCGGGTGTGACCGAAATGCTCATGCAGTGTCACATGGGCTTCATTGACTTGCTGCCTTCGCTCCCCGACGCCTGGGCTTCGGGCAACATCAGCGGACTGCGTGCGCGTGGCAACATCGGTGTCGACATTGCCTGGAACGGTGGCAAACTCACCGAAGCGCGCCTCACGCCCACTCACTCGGGCAACATCGTGGTGCGCTACGGCAATCAGGAATTGCAGTTCATCGGCACCAAGGGAAAAACCTCGCGCGTATTCCTCAATAATGGCAAATTGGAAGTGAAGTAAAGCGTCACAACTTCACAAAAAAGACACTTTCTGTTTAAATCATACACACAAAAAAGACCCCAACTCCTGCTGTTCAGTCAGGGAGTTGGGGTCTTTTTTTTATATCTGTATGCTGCAATCAAACCTCTGTATGCTGCAGTCGAACTTCTGTATGCTGCAGTCAAACCTTTGTATGCTGCAATCAAACCTCTGTACCGCAGTCAAACCTTTGCGCAGCATCCAAAGGGTTAGTTCTGGTCGTAGGCGTGTTTCGGATAGTCAGTGGTGTAATGCAGTCCGCGGCTTTCCTTGCGCTCGATGGCCTGTCGCGTAATGAGGTAACCCACGTTAATCATGTTGCGCAGTTCGCAAATGTCGCGCGTAGCCTTCACGCGCTTAAAGAGTTCCTCGGTTTCCTCGTAAATCAAATCAAGGCGCACCCAAGCCCGCTTCAGTCGCAAGTCGGAACGCACAATACCGACGTAAGCCGACATAATCTGTTCCACCTCCTTGGCATCCTGCGCAATGAGCACCTTTTCCTCGTTCGAGAGCGTACCCTCGTCGTTCCATTCCGGCACACGGGTATTAAAGTCGTACTCATCAAGGTGTTCTAGCGAGTGACGGGCAGCAGCTTCGGCATACACCACCGCTTCAATCAGCGAGTTCGAAGCCAGGCGGTTGCCGCCATGCAGTCCCGTACACGAACATTCGCCAATGGCATACAAGCGGTTAATCGACGAGCAGGCATTCAAGTCGACCTTGATACCGCCGCAAAGATAATGGGCGCAAGGAGCCACAGGAATGTACTGTTTAGTGATGTCGATGCCGATGCTCAAACACTTTTGGTAAATGTTCGGGAAGTGATGCTTCGTTTCCTCCGGGTCTTTGTGCGTCACATCGAGGCAAACGTGGTCGAGCCCGTGAATTTTCATTTCCTTATCGATGGCACGCGCCACGATATCGCGCGGAGCCAGCGAAAGTCGTTTGTCATATTTCTGCATGAACTCCTCGCCGTTCGGCAGTCGCAAAATGCCGCCGTAGCCGCGCATAGCCTCAGTGATGAGGTAAGCAGGATGCGTTTCACCCGGGTGAAACAATGCCGTGGGGTGAAACTGAATGAACTCCATGTCCTTCACCGTAGCTTTGGCGCGATACGCCATGGCAATGCCGTCGCCCGTAGCAATTTCGGGATTCGTGGTTGAAGCATACACCGCTCCACAGCCGCCGGTGCAAAGCACTGTGACGCGCGAGAGGAAGGTATCGATTTTCTGCGTATCGGGGTCGAGCACGTAGGCACCGTAGCATTCAATGTCGGGCGTACGGCGTGTTACTTCGATGCCCAGGTGGTGCTGCGTAATGATTTCAACGGCAAAATGGTTTTCGAGCACGGTGATGCCGGGATGATTACGCACAGCCTCGATGAGTCCGCGCTGAATTTCGAAGCCCGTGTCGTCGGCATGGTGCAAAATGCGAAATTCGGAGTGTCCGCCCTCGCGGTGCAAGTCGAAGTTGCCGTCGTCTTTTTTATCAAAGTTCACACCCCACTCCACCAGGTGCTTGATGCCCTGTGGGGCCTGTCGCACCACCTGTTCCACGGCGCGGAGATCCGAGATGTAATCGCCCGCAATGAGCGTATCCTTGATGTGTTTGTCGAAATTGTCTACCTCGAGGTTCGTCACCGAAGCGATGCCGCCCTGTGCTTTGGCGGTATTAGCTTCTTCAATCGAGGTTTTACACACGAGGGCCACCTTACCTTTGCCCGAGGCGGCCACCTGAAGGGCGTAACTCATTCCGGCCACTCCGGAACCAATTACCAAAAAATCGAATTTGCGTATCATGATTGTCGCTAATATTCAGCTCTTTAATTTAGCTTAAATGCAGGGGAGTCACGACAAAACGCTACCTGTTTCTGCATTCTGCGCACAAAAATTACTGCAAAACTACAAATGTTTTTTCAAAAATACACGACACCTACATATAAATCATTATTTTTGCTGAGTGAACTACTCGTTACAGCGCGCTCTGGCTGCCTGCAACCCAAGGAAAGTTGAAAATAAATTCAATTTTTTCATACTTTTGTGTAGCAAATCACAAGGGAGTTGCGTCTAACCTGCATCAACGCCCCTTTTCCGGAAAGAGCCCAAGTTTTTTTTCAAGAAAAATCAAGATCGGCCTTTTCGGAAAATAGAAAAACGAAATAACCAATTCTAACTCATATCATTATGAACAAAATTAAATCACTCCTTCTGTTGCTCGTGGCATTCATTACGCTGCCTTCGGTAGCGCAGCAACTGCCGCAGCTGCCCATCGACAAGGACGTGCGTTACGGTAAGCTGCCCAACGGCCTCACTTACTACATTCGCCACAACGCCTTGCCCGAGAATCGCGCCAATTTTTACATTGCGCAAAAGGTAGGTTCGGTTCAGGAAGAAGAGAACCAACGCGGTTTGGCTCACTTCCTTGAACACATGTGCTTTAACGGAACCGACAACTTCCCCGACAACCGCATCATTAAATACTGCGAAAGCATCGGTGTGAAGTTCGGTCAGAACCTCAATGCCTACACCTCGACCGACGAAACGGTCTACAACATCGACGATGTGCCTGTAACCGAATCGAACGTCGACTCATGCTTGCTCATTTTGCACGACTGGTCGAACGGACTGACGCTCGACCCCAAGGAAATTGATAAGGAACGCGGCGTTATTCACGAAGAATGGCGTATGCGCAGCAGCGCTTCGGGCCGTATGTTCGAACGCAACCTGCCCACCCTCTTCCCCGAATCGCGCTACGGTCACCGCTACCCCATCGGTTTGATGAGCGTAGTCGACAACTTCAAGCCCGCCGAACTCCGTGCGTACTACGAAAAGTGGTACCGCCCCGACCTTCAGGGTATCATCGTTGTGGGCGACATCGACGTCGACAAGGTTGAACAGCGCATCAAGGCCATCTTCTCGCCCATTCAGATGCCCAAGAACCCGGCCGCTTACGAACACTACCCCGTGCCCAACAACAATGCACCGATTTACGTCATCGACAAAGACAAGGAGCAAACCAGTGCCGTCATTCAGCTCTTCTTCAAGCAGGACCCCATTCCCGCTGAACTCAAGAACACGCCGGTTTTCTTGCAGATGAACTACACCAACACGCTCATCAGCACCATGCTCAATGCCCGCCTCGAAGAACTGGCCCTCAAGGCCGACTGTCCCTTCATCGGTGCTGCTACCAGCTATGGCAACTACATCATGACCAAGATGAAGGATGCCTTCGTTGTGTACGTACTGCCGAAACCCGGTCAGGATGCAGCTGCCGTACAGGCTGTGATGCAGGAGGTGGAACGCGCCCGTCAGTTTGGCTTCACCGCCACCGAGGCTGCGCGTGCCAGCGAAGAATTCATGAGCAGCATGGAACGCATCTACGACAACCGCGACAAGCAGAAACACGACTTCTACGTGCCGCAGTACGTGCGCCACTTCCTCGAAGGTCAGCCCATTCCTGACATCGAAACGGAATTCAACATGTACAAAATGATGGCGCAGCAGCTGCAACAGCAGAACATGCTCACCACCCTCACCAACGAGGTGTTCAAGCAGTACACCGCCAATGCCGACACCAACTTTGTATGTCTGGCTTTCTATCCTGAAAAGGCCGACGTTACGGTGCCCACCGCCGACCAGCTGAAGCAAGCCATCGCTGCTGCCAAGGCTGCCAAGCTCGATGCTTACGTCGACAATGTGAAGAACGAACCCCTCGTGCCCGTTCTGCCGAAGAAGGGCAACATCAAGAAGGAAGAAAAGGCCGACTTTGGCTACACTTGCTGGACGCTTGCCAACGGTGCACGCGTATTCTTCAAGCAAACCGACTTCAACGATGCCGAAGTGCAGTTCTTTGCACAGAGCTTCGGTGGTAAGAGCCTCGTAGGCAACAAGGACCTCGTCAACCTCAACATCTTCGACGCCGTGATGAGCAGCACCGGTTTGGGCAACTTCAGCTCAACCGAACTGCAAAAGAAGCTCGCCGGCAAACAGGCCAGCTGTATGCCTTCGTTGGGCAACACAACCGACAACCTTATCGGTGGCTCAACGCCCAAGGACCTCCGCACGCTCTTCGAACTCATCTACCTCCGCTTCCAGGCTCCGGCCAATGACGTTGAGGGCTACAACAACGTGATGAACTACCTGAAGTCGAACCTTGAAAATGCCGACAAAGACCCCCAGACGGCTTTTGCCGACTCACTCCGCGGTACGCTCTACAACCACAACCCGCGCATGATGCCGCTTAAGTATGCCGACCTGGCCAAGGCCGACTACGAAGCTGTGCGCCGCATCTATGCCGAACGCTTCAACGCTGCCGGCGACTTCGACTTCTTCTTTACCGGTGCTTTCAACGTCGATTCGCTCCGCCTCTTCGTTGAACAGTACATCGCTCCGCTCAAGAGCATCAAAAAGCGCGAAAACTACAACGCCAAAATGTTGCCTGTATATGCCAAGGGTGTGAAAACCAACCACTTCTTCCGCAGCATGGAAACGCCGCAGGCTCAAATCGTACAGTTGTGGCACGGCCAGAATCCTTACAACATGAAGGAAGCCGCTACCATCAGCGTATTCGGCGACATCCTGACGAAGCGTTACCTCAAGAGCATCCGCGAAGACGGTGGCCTGGCCTACAGCGTAGGTGCCAGCGCAAGCGCCAACTATGCTCCGAAGGAAGAATACATCATGCAGGTGTACTGCCCCGTGAAGCCCGCCAAGCTCGACTCGGCTCTCTTGCTCATGAAGCAGGGCATCGAGGACATTGCCAACAAGGGCGTAACGGCCGACGAACTCGACGAAGTGAAGAAGTTCGAACTCAAGGACTTTGCCGACAGCCAAAAGAAAAATGGCTACTGGCTCAACCTCATCACCACCAAGGTGCTCTACGGTCGTGACCTCCAAACCAACTACGAGGCTACGATGAAGGGCATCACTTCGGCCGACATCCAAAAGTTTGCCAAGTCGGTGCTCTTGAAGCAAAACAACTGCATCACCGTGAGCATGCGCCCCACGGACATGACTGAAAAGGAAAACACGAAGTAACGCGCGTTACTCGCTGACCTTACATACAAAGGCCGGTTGCCCAAACAGAGCAACCGGCTTTTTTTGCACACCGCCTGCCGACCCACATTACGCCGCCAAAGGCTCCGATTCCGAGCCTCTGGCTTTTAACTCTTTTTTTCTCAAAACCGATTCAAACCTTGTTCAAACTAGCTCGGAACTAATTTCAACTAGCTCGGAACTAATTTGAACAGGCTCGGAACTAATTCCGACAAGCGCGGAACTGCTGCAAACAACACTAGAAATAAACACAGCAAAAGGTTTGTTAGGAAATAATCACACACCCTTCGAAAGCTCGGAAAACCGCTTTTTTCCTAAGGAAAAGGCTTGCCCATGTCGCGAAAAATGGCGAATATTGTAGAAAAATTCATCACATCTCCTTACATGACACATACTCCCACCCCCGACGAAATAAAGCAATGGCGCGAAATGCCCACCGACCGCCTGGCACTGCTGCTGGCCAAACGCACCGACGTGGATGCCCCCTACGTGCTCCAGCAGGCCGAAGGCTGGCAAAAGCTGCGCACCAAAGTGCCATCGTGGGCAGCTGTCGATGCCCTGCAATATCCGCACCGCCTGGCACTCGAACAGTGTTCGGGCGAAGCTGCAGCACGCGCCAAGGCCGAAATCATTGGGCGCATTGCCACCCGATTACGCCATGCCGGGGGGCACGAAGCACCGCTGACGTATGCCGACCTCACGGGCGGACTGGGCGTTGACTTTTCGTTCATTGCTCCACGCTTTGACCGCGCGGTCTACGTAGAACGGCAAGCCGCGCTCTGCGAACTGGCCCGTCATAATTTTCCCCTGCTGGGTCTGGAGCAAGCCACTGTGGTGTGTGCCGACGGCACGGAATATCTGCACAGCATGGAACGCACCGACGTGGTGTTTCTCGACCCTGCGCGGCGCGACGGAGCCGGCCGCAAAACGGTGCTGATTACCGACTGCGAACCCGACGTGTGCAGCCTGCAAACACAGCTGCTCGACAAGGCGCGCTGCGTGGTGCTGAAACTCTCCACCATGCTCGACATTGCGCAAACGCTCAAGGAGCTGCAGGCCGTGTGCGAGGTGCACATTCTCAGCACGCGCGGCGAGTGTAAGGACTTGCTCGTGGTGATGAGCCGCGATGCGGCACTGACTGCCGCTGCACCCTGCGGTCCGCTCATCACGGCACACGACGACGGCCTTTCGCTCAGTTTCACTGCCCAATCTGAGGCCGAAGCACAACCCGAATGGGCCGACTGCGTCGATGCCTACCTGTACGAACCGGGTGCAGCCGTACTCAAAGCTGGAGCGTTCAAAACGGTGGCCGTGCGCTACGGGTTGAAAAAGCTGCATCCTCACTCCCACCTGTACACGGGCCCGGAATACCTCCCCCACTTTCCCGGCCGCAAGTTCAAGCCCGAAAGGGTGTTCGGCTTCAGCAAGGCCGACTTAAAGCAGCTGCGCACCGACTATCCGCAGGCCAACCTGACGATTCGCAACTTCCCCTCGTCGGTCGATGCACTGCGCAAAAAGCTGAAACTGCGCGAAGGGGGCACAGCCTATATTTTTGCCACAACCCTTGCCGACGGCAAACACGTCCTCATCGTGTGCCGAAAGGCGGAAAAGGGCGAGGAGTAAGAAGGTGCTAAAACTGTAAATTCAAACAACGAATGACTGAAAAATACATCGACTTCGAAGCCTACGAACGTGTGGCAGAACCTCACAAACGTGAGCGGGCTTCGACATGGCGTACGGCCATCGGCCTGCAAGATGTCGACGGACTCAAAGTGTCGGACTACCTGAAACAAACGGCAGTCAAACACATTGAGGGCGACATTACGATTGACGAGGTACGCGAACTGCTGAAGTCGTACTATGTCAGCAAAACTGCACACGACGATGGAAGCACAGAAAAGGAAGAAGCCGACCGCGTAGCTGCCAACATTGCCAAACTCTTGAGTGAAAAGTCTTTCTCGTTTACTGCATTGGAGTTCTTGAACATTCACCGGCACTTATTTGCAGGTGTGTTCAAGCATGCCGGTGAAGTGCGTACTTACGACATTAGCAAAAAGGAATGGGTGCTACAAGGCGACTCTGTGGTATATGGACGTGCGGCCGACATCATGATGGCTTTACGCTATGACATTCAGCAAGAAAAAGATTTTAATTATAGCGGTTTGTCGGCAGACGAAATTGTTGAACATATTGTAGATTTCGTTACGTTGCTATGGCAAAATCATCCATTTTGCGAAGGCAACACACGAACTACAGCAGTATTTGTTATCAAATATCTGCGTTCCATTGGTTTCAATGTCGACAATGAATTGTTTGCCCACAACTCCTGGTACTTTCGCAATGCGCTTGTGCGTGCAAACTATCGCAATCCTTTAAAAGGCATAGAGCCCGACAAGTCATTCCTCATTCAATTTTTTCGCAACTTAATGTTGGGCGAACTTCATGAACTGAAGAATCGCTACCTGCTGATTGGCTACAAACAGCCTAACGACACCCCCACAAGTACCCCCACAAGTACCCCCACAAGTTCAAAACCAAAATTCAATGATTTGTCTGATGCGGTGAAGCGTTTGGTACTTTTCACTGGGAATGAAGAAAAGAGCGTTACTGAGATGCTGCATGCATTTGGTTTGAAAGACCGCAAAAGTTTTTTGAAATATACGCTCACACCTGCTATTGCCGAAGGCCTGGTGAAAATGAAGTATCCCAATTCACCACGCCATCCGCGACAAAAATATTTGCTGACCGTAAAAGGTTTGGCCGTTTACAATTCATTCAGCAGTAACTACTAAGCCCCCAGGAATGCCGAAACCGCATGTTCGGCATTCTTTTTTTTACGTTTTTCGTTCAGTCGTTAACGGCTGAAAATCAATGCATTCCGAATGCACCTCATTTTTTTTTGAAAAAAAATGACCGAAAGCGTGTAACTTTTTCGCCACTTGTCCGTCTTCATTACAGAGAGCCTCAACATGAACACCATAGATTTTCGCAACGATCTGCTTCCGCTAAAGGATAAAATATTCAGAATGGCCCTTCGCATCACGCTCAATGCGCAGGAGGCGGAGGACCTGACGCAAGACACCCTTGTGCGGGTTTGGAACAAACGCTGCGAATTGATTGGGGTGAACAATCTCGAGGCTTACTGCATCGCCATTTGCCGAAACATGGCACTCGATGCGGTGGCAAAAAAAGAACACGCCAACCTTTCAATCGAAACGGAACATGCCGACGCCTGCGATTCGGCACGTACGCCCGAAGAACAGTTGGAATACGACGACCGCCTGCAACGTGTTCACTCGCTCTTCAACGCACTCCCCGAACGGCTTCGTACGGCTTTGCAGCTGCGCGACATCGAGGGAATGACCTATCAGGAGGCGGCCGAGGCTATGAATATGAGCGAGGAAAATTTTAAAGTAACGCTGCACAGGGCACGTAAGGCTCTGAAAACGCAATACGAAAAATTTGATAATTATGGACTATAAATACATCGAACAACTCTTGGAACGCTACTGGGAGTGCGAAACCTCGGAGGCCGAGGAAAGCATTCTGCGCACGTTCTTCAGCCAAAAGGACATTCCGGCTGAACTCAAGCGCTACGAGGCCTTGTTCAAGTATGAACAGCGCGAAGCGGAGGTCCATCTGAGCAACAATTTTGACCAACGCGTGTTGGCGGCCATCGGCCTTGATGAACCGGAACCGGCCATTGAGGCTCCCTTCCGTCAAGCGGTTAAGGCCAAACGCATTACACTGTCGCGCCGTCTGCAACCGCTTTACCGCGCTGCAGCGGCAGTGGCCATCGTCACCTTGCTTGGCACGGCAGCACAGCATTCTTTTACCTCGGACACTGAACATGGGGCATGGGACTATAACCAGTCGGCCTACAAAGATTCATACGAGGACCCGCAAAAGGCTTACGAAGCCGGCATGGAGGCTCTGCAAATGTTTAAGGAAGGACCGCAAACGGCTGTAGCCGACACCATGCCGAGCAACCGCTCTCTGAAAAAATAATGCTACCGGCAACCTGCGGCAAACCGGCGCGTTACTCCATTTACTTACTCACCTGCGACCAACATGATTCAAAGTTTGAAATACATTCTGCTGACGCTCATCACTTGTATGCTGACGCTCACGGCTTCGGCTCAAAAGGAGGAGGACTTTGCTTCGCGCTACATGACGCTTTATGCACAAGGCACTTCGCTGGAATGTACCACACTCAGCCCCGACATGATGGAGTTGATTCTGGGTCTGCCCTCGGTCGAGGGAAACGGACTGGCTAAGGAACTGCTTTCGCAACTGAAAAGCATCAGGGTGGTGAAAAATTCGGCTAAGGCCGAAACTGCCAAACTCTTCGGACTGGCGCACAGCCTGGCGCAAAAAAATGCCAAACGCTACAAACTTTTTGCCGAGGAGGGCGACAAACAGATGTATATCCGACGGCACGAAGGAAAAATCGTTGAAATCGTGATGTTTATGCACAACGGACATTTTCAAATGCTGAACGTAACGGGTAACATCAGCGAATCGTTCCTACAGCAAGTGCTGAAAATATGAAACAATCGGGCCTCACAAGGCCTTGCCTATAAAACAATCTCCCCTTACAAATCAACTTTTTGCATAAAGTTGTTTTTGTAACCCAATGTTCCGCAACGGAACTCCCTTTTAGTAAAACAACCGCTCTTTAAAACAATCAACAATCAAACTGCTGCCCCGCGCCTCGTATTTTGCCTTTTACCCGAGGTGCTCAAGGTTTCAGTTCTCTCTCTCGAACTTTGTCCGGTGGGACAATCTCACAAAAAGATACACGGGAAGCCTCTGCTCCGATTTTCAAAAATCGTCGCAGGTGCTTCCCGTTATCTTTTAATTATCAGCACATGTTGCAAACCCAACTCGCTGCAAACCAACAGATAAATCAAACGGTACGACTCGGCAACAGAACTTACAGTTCATCACAATTAAGCACTTTCTATAAATATATTGCCAATAAATTCATTACAAAGCCAGCAAAAAAACAGTTTTTGATTGAATGTTTGATAATTTATTTATACTTTTGCCCCAAACCTTACGCATGCTGTGTGTGCTGGATTTACGCATACTGTATTATCCCAAACACTTCACAACATTGTAACATGTACACTATATTTTTGCATTGTCAAAGTGCCTAACGCTTACTCAACATTATTGCACCTTGAAACATACAAGAATATACAACCAACCTATCAAATTAAGCCATAAACCATAAAATCTAATATATATATGAATAAAGGCATTATTCCTATTCTATTATTGCTATTTTGCAGCCTGATTGCTCAACGAGTTTGTGCCCAAGACAGTCTGATTGTTATAGGGCATATTCAAGAAACCTTTTTAAGCGAGGCATGAAAGATTGCCATCTGCAAATTTTCACGGCAGATAGCATTGAAGTTGAAACTTACCGAACCGAAAATATTCAAATCCACAACGACAGTAGCCTTTTCAATATATACACCGTGGCTTCGCCCGGCAACTACTTGCTGCGTGCATCGAAGGAGGGGTATGCCGATGTGTGGCAACCTTTCTCTGTGCGTGCGGGCGAGAGGGTGGTAAGCGTGCCACGTCTTGTTCAAATGCACCGGAGTTCGCGTGTGCAACAGTTGGGCGAGGCCGTGATTCGTCCCACACGTATTAAACTTAAAATGCGGGGCGACACGCTGGTTTATGATGCACGCGCCTTCGAAATGCCCGATGGTTCGATGCTTGCAAACCTCATTGAGCAACTGCCGGGGGCTACAATCAATGCCGACGGCGAAATTTTTATCCGTGGACGTAAGTTGGATGAAATAACACTCAGTGCACGCAGTCTTTTTGGCGGAAATCAGCGTATCCTGCTCGAGAATTTGCCCTATTACACCGTGAAGGAACTCAAGGTATTCGAACGGTTGCCGCTCTCGGCTGTGCTGGCTCAAAATGAAAATGCACCGAAAAAATATGTGATGGACATTTCACTGAAGGACGAATACTCAATGGGCTATTCGGTGAATGGCGACATTGCTGCCGGTACGCGCGAGCGTTACCTCGGTAAAATATTCGGATT
>FR901741.1 GCA_000437675.1 Prevotella sp. CAG:891 | reverse complement strand
ATCTTACGCTTGCTCACGCAAGGCTACGAATTGCACGAATGCGGAGAATAACGGAACGCATTGGGGGTGATTCGCAACTTTGCGCAAGCAAGCGTAAGAGTCGTGGAATTGTAAAACATCAACGAAAAAAGATTCGTGGAGATTCGTGTTAAAAATAAAAGAGGGTTGGGGAGGAAGATAGGCATTAAATATATAAGCCGTCAAAAACCCGGGTATGGTTTTTTAACACGAAGTACACATTTTCAGAATATTTTACGTTCAAACTCTAACTGCTTAGGATTACCAAAGTTTATCAATAATCCTAATTTGTAACCTGTAGATCGAAGATAATTCAACAATTGAGCCCGATGAGGATTAGCTAATGCAGATACAGCCTTTATTTCAAGTATTATCTGATCGAAACAGATAAAGTCTGGCTTAAATGTTTGTTGCAATTCTATGCCTGCGTAATATATTCGCAATTTTTGCTGTGAAGAGAACGGTATGCCTCGCCTACTGAATTCTATAGATAACGCCTCTTGGTAAACTGCTTCAAGAAAACCATAACCAAGGGTGTTGTAGACTTGCATGGCTGCTCCTATAATATCATAGCATTGCCGATTATTGTATAACATTGGGAAATATCGTTAGCTAAAAGAAGCAATTACTGTCGGCGAGGGCTTGCATGGAGGGGAAGAGCATGTTGGCGCCTTCGTTGAGCAGGGCGCTTTCGGGCAGGGGGCCGGTGTTGACGGCTATGGTGAAGATTTGGGCGGCTACGGCGGCACGAACGCCTAAGGGGGCATTTTCAACCACAATGGCTTCGTTGGGCTTGATGCCGACTTTGGCCAATCCCATGAGGTAGGGTTCGGGGTTGGGTTTGCCGTGCTTCACGTCTTTGCTCGATACGATGAGGTCGGGACTGAAGTAGCCGGGGTAATTGTGTTCGAGGCGATCGAGAAGCGACTTCTGTCCGCTGCCGGTTACTACAACAATGGTGAGTCCGGCAGCTTTTACCTTTTGCAGCACTTCGTGGGCTCCGGGCATCTTGGGGGCTTCGGGACAGGCATTGAACAGGCGGCACTTTTCTTCGTAAATGCGTTGCACTTCGTCGGGCGTGGCATCGCGGTTCCAATAACGCTGGGTGAGGATGTTGATGGTGGCATTGCCGGTTCGTCCTTCGTGCATATAGGCTTCCTGCTCGGTCATGTTGAGTCCGAACTCGGTGCAGACTTTGGCCCAGGAGCGGGCATGGTTGGGCATGGAGTCGAAGAGTACGCCGTCCATGTCGAACAATACGGCCTTGGGGGTGAAGGTGCTGAAGCCTTGTTTTTTCAAATATAAATTGACTGCTTGCATGATTTCTTTCGGATTAGAGTGGGCATACCTAAAAACGGGGTATAAGTTTACGGGCGAAAACCTGTGAGCTTTCTCTGGCAAACTTATACCCCGGATGATATGAAGCGGGTGTCTGGACTTTGCCAGGCACTTACTTGAGGGGGCTCCTTATTTATTACAGACGGGCCTTGATGGCTTCTGATTCGGCTTCATAGCCGGGCTTGCCAAGGAGGGCAAACATGTTCTTCTTGTAAGCCTCAACACCGGGTTGGTTGAAGGGGTTTACTTCGAGCAACAAACCGCTGATACCGCAGGCACGCTCGAAGAAGTAGATGAGCTGACCGAGCTGGTACTCATCAAGACGGTCGACGCAAACGCGCATGTTGGGCACGCCGCCATCAACGTGGGCCAGCTGGGTACCCAACTCTGCCATCTTGTTCACTTCGTCAACGCGCTTGCCTTCGAGGAAGTTGAGTCCGTCGAGGTTTTCGTCGTCGTGGGGGAAGAGTACTTTGTGTTCAGCGTTTTCAACCGAGATGACGGTTTCGAATACCGTGCGTTCGCCCTGCTGAATCCACTGACCCATTGAGTGGAGGTCGGTGGTGAAGTCAACTGCTGCGGGGAAGATGCCCTTGAGATCCTTGCCTTCGCTCTCGCCATAAAGCTGCTTCCACCATTCGTTCATGTAGTGAAGTTTGGGCTGGAAGTTTACGAGGATTTCGATTTTCTTACCGGTTTCGTAGAGTGCGTTGCGCACTGCAGCGTACTGTTCGGCAGGGTTCTGATCGAAAGGTACTTCGGGGGCGGTGAGTTTTTCCATATCGGCTGCACCCTTCACGAGGGCTTCAATATCGAAACCAGCACAGGCAATGGGGAGCAGACCTACTGGGGTGAGCACTGAGAAACGTCCACCTACGTTATCGGGGATGATGAAGCTTTTGTAACCTTCGGTGTTGGCGGTGATGCGGGCTGCACCCTTCACTGCGTCGGTTACGGCTACGATGACCTTACGAGCCATTTCAACGCCGCGCTGCTCTTCGCACTGCTTGCGGAGCAAACGGAAGGCCAAAGCGGTTTCGGTGGTGGTGCCGCTCTTTGAAATATTGATGATACCGAACTTACGGCCTTTGAGGTATTCGGTGAGTTCGTAGAGATAGTCTTCGCCAATGTTGTTGCCGGCATAGAGCATTACGGGGTTCTTGCCGTCGTTGGTGAGCCATTCGAAGCTGTTGCTGAGGGCTTCGATAACCGAACGGGCACCGAGGTAGCTACCGCCAATACCAGCTACGACAATGGTATCGCAGTTTTCGCGGAGTACGCGGGCTGTTTCCTTGAGGTCGGCAAGGTGTTCGGGGGTAATGCTTGAAGCAAGGTGCAACCAGCCGAGGAAATCATTGCCGGGGCAGGTGCCTTCTTCCAAAGCCTTTTGAGCGGCTTTAACACGGGGTTCGAATGCTTTCAAAGCATCGGCCGACAAAAATTGTGCGGCCTTGGTAACATCTAAACGAATATTCTTGTTCATAACCAAAGTTAGTTAATGTGTTTGTTGTTAGCGTGGTTCAATAAAAATCATTCTGCCGTTTGGCTTGTTTGCTGCGCGGAATCCGGCCACAGGCCTTCGGCTTGTAGCATCTGACCGTAGGCTTCGGCTTTGCGCTCGAGTGCCAGAGGATAGGCGCGGCTGCTGCTGGGCATGCGATACAGGCGCATGGGGCGTTGGTCGAAAGTGAAGTCGACCCATCCGCCTACGGGTGGTTCGCTCAGGCCGAAATGCTGGCAGAGCGTTGTGGTGGCTTTCTGTCCGGTGGTGACTACTGCCCGGCATTGGGGCAACTGGCGCAAGAGGGCCGACACGTCGGTTTCCTGAACAACTTCAAGAAATTTGTCGGAGGCATTGTCTTGCAAACGGTTGACTGCGGTGGCGGTGTCGTAGAGGGCGATGCCTATGTGGCGCAGAAATGCTTCGATTTGGGACTGGCGGAATTTGCGTTGGGCGGTGTCGACAAAGTGGTCGCGGTCGGCAAAATAAAGATGGCCGAAAATGCGCCACATGTCGTTTTGCATGTTGGGGTAGAAAAACTGCATCGACCACCGTTTGACTGGCGGCGGAAAACTGCCCAGCATGAGTATACGCGCCGTAGGGGGCAAAAAGGGTTGAAGCGGATGAGTTTCCATATAATAGGAGTTGCATTACGGGGTTCAGCTGAAGGTTGGGCAGGCATGATTAGACAGCGAACGAGGTCGGGGGAACTGATACGCAGAATGAGTCTCGTATGCCCTACTCGCTTCGCGTGCAGCACAATATCCCTATTTCATTTTTTTGCGCCGAAAGAACATGCCTTGAAATGCCTTTAAACAAAGGGTATGCAGAGAAATTTGATGTCATGATTTTTTACGACCTGCGATATCAGAATCCGAAAAAAATTGGATTTCGGAATTTTGCATTGTAACTTTGCACCTGCAAACAGATGAAAAAACAACAGATTCCTTAATTATCCATCGTTATTATTCAGCGTTCTTTGACTTATTGATACCACAGAAAGTAAGGCAGGTAGGCCTGTCTGAAACCAGCACGATTTTGTCGGCATAATCCTTACAGACTATCCATCTGACCCGTTACCATAGGGACAAAAGCACTTTGCAAAACCCGGATCCGGAAAGGGACGCAGGTCTTGCAAAATACCTTGTAATGGGACTTAAAGCGACTTCAGATAGCGTTCGGCTTCGATAGCGGCTTTGCAACCACTGGCGGCAGCCGTAATGGCCTGACGGTAGTGGGGATCGGCAACGTCGCCTGCTGCAAATACGCCGGGCACACCGGTACGGGGGCTTGCGCCTTCGGTAATGATGTAGCCGATTTCGTCGGTTTTCACCCAGGGAGTGAAGAGGTCGCTATTGGGCTTGTGACCAATGGCGAGGAAGAAACCGTCGATGGGCAAATCGTAACGACGCTCGTCGGCTTCGCCCAAGCGGTGAACGAGGTGGGCACCTTCCACACCGCCTTCGCCATAGAGACCGAGGGTGTTGGTTTCGAAAAGTACTTCGATTTTGGGATTTTCCATCACGCGGTCTTGCATGGCTTTCGAAGCACGGAGGAAGGGCTTGCGCACAATGAGGTATACCTTCTGTGCCAGACCTGCCAAATAGGTGGCTTCCTCGCAGGCGGTGTCGCCACCACCTACTACGGCTACGACTTTTTTGCGATAGAAGAATCCGTCGCAAGTGGCGCAGGCGCTCACGCCCATACCTTGGTATTTCTTTTCATCGGCCAAACCTAAATATTTGGCTGATGCGCCGGTAGCGATGATGAGCGTTTGACATTCTTCCATCGTGTCGTCGTCGAACCAAACCTTGTAAGGGGCTTGCGAAAGATCGACTTTCACGGCTGAAGCCGGACGGATTTCGGTGCCGAAACGAAGGGCTTGCTTGCGCATGTCGTCCATCATTTCATTGGCATCAATACCTTCGGGGAAACCGGGGTAATTTTCAATTTCAGTGGTAATGGTGAGCTGGCCTCCGGGCTGGAGTCCTTCGTAAATAACGGGTTGCAAACCAGAACGTCCGGCATAGATAGCTGCCGTATAGCCGGCAGGGCCGGAACCGAGTATCAAACAAGAAATCATAAGTTATATGTGCGTTTATTATTGTTCAGTAATTATTCTAAGTAGGTGTTCAAAATTATTTTTACATTTGAATTGCGTTATTGTGGCGTAGTTGTTTGTTCTGTGCGAAGGAGCATAGCGGGCTATGTGACTGAGCGCAGAGCAAGCAAATGCGGTGCAAGAACGTAATGCAAAGTAAAAATACTTCGATAGAATTATATAAAATAATTTTGAACACCTACTTATCAGTATGTTGTTCAGTGAATACTCCAAGTACATGAGAACTGTTTCGGAGGGCGAATCCCTGCAGAAGGCTTAACGAAGATCGATGACTTCGATGCCGGGATGCTGTTTTTCGTTGAACTTAAACGTGGCGTCGGGCCACTTGCGATGGGTCTTGAGGCTGTTGATGCGTATTCTTGACCATTCGCCGCGATTGTTCTTGACACGGATGGAATAAGGCAACGACGTTTTTTTATCAATCACGGCTATGAGCAGCTGAATATTGCTTTGTTTGTTTTGAGCCACCAGGCGCACTTCGTGGCAGGCCTTGCCATGATAGGTGGTGCCGGCGAGTTTAAGGTTGTAGCCTTTTTTATACAGATTAATAAAAGTGTAAGGATTCATTTGCTGAATTTCAGCATCGGTGGGCGTACTCACATTCACTTCGTCGCTGCCGGTGAGCAGGGTCCACTGCGTGCGTCCGTCGAACCAGGTGGTGATGCTGGGCGAAGTGAGTTTGAAGCGATTGCCCTGCACACAAATTTGTCCGCCCACAGTTCCGTTTTCCGTTACACCGACGAACTGGGTGGCTTCGAACTGAGCTTCAATACCTCCGCTGGCTTTGAGTTTGCTGGCGGTTTGGTCTAACACCTGATGGGCGGTTTGCGCTATACCAGCTACGCTCATGGCACAGGCGGCAAAAAGAGTGAGGTATATTTTTTTAAAATTCATGACATGCTTTGTTTTAAAATGCCCGGAGAATCGCAGCACCACAATGGGGTGCCCGGGAAAGCGGAATACTGTTCCTGTTTCGGGCAACTACAATGATGGAGCAAATATACTTTTTTTTACCCAACTGACCACACATTCGCTTTCTTTTTTCTACTATAAAAGGGGAATACGCAAAATGCAGCGCAAAAAGCTGTAAACTTTTTACGCTGCATGGCTATTCATTGGGAATTACGGTGTATTCCTTTGCTGAAAACCCGACTATCTGTGCAGGGCTTCCAGACGGGAATCGAGTTCTATTTCGTCGGCAATGAGCACTTCGCGGGGTTTGGAACCTCGCGTGGGGCCAACGATGCCGGCTCGTTCGAGCTGGTCCATCAATCGTCCGGCACGGTTGAAACCAATGGAGAACTTGCGCTGGATGAGCGAAGTGGAACCTTGCTGGTGAATGACGATAAGGCGGGCCGCTTCGTCGAACAGGGGGTCGAGCTGGTTGGTGTCCAAATCTGCTGCTCCTCCTCCACCCTCGCCGTCCATTTCGGGTTCGGGCAATTCGAAGGCTGAAATAAAACCTTGCTGCTTGCTGATGAAGTCGTTGATTTTCTCAACCTCGGGGGTGTCGACAAAGGCACACTGCACACGCACAGGGGTGTTGGCCGCAAGGAAGAGCATGTCGCCCTTACCTACGAGCTGATTGGCTCCGCTCTGGTCGAGAATGGTACGACTATCGATTTGCGACATGACCTTAAATGCCATACGGGCGGGAAAGTTTGCCTTGATGGTACCCGTGATGATGTTGGTGGTGGGACGCTGGGTGGCAATGACCATGTGCATGCCCACGGCACGGGCCAACTGGGCAATACGGGCAATGGGCAATTCCACTTCCTTGCCGGCTGTCATGATAAGGTCGCCAAACTCGTCGATAATCACTACGATATAGGGCATGAACTCATGTCCGTTTTCGGGATTGAGCTGACGTGACTTGAACTTGGCATTGTATTCCTTGATGTTGCGCACTTTGGCTTTCTTCAGCAAGTCGTAGCGGTGGTCCATCAGTTGGCAAAGACTCTTGAGTGTTTGCACAACTTTGGTGACATCGGTGATGATGGGGTCGGCATTGTCGTCGGGAATCTTGGCCAGGAAATGCTTCTCGATGGAGGTGTAAATGGAGAATTCCACTTTCTTGGGGTCGACCATCACGAACTTCAATTCCGAAGGGTGCTTTTTGTAAAGCAGCGAAGTGATGATGGCATTCAAACCAACCGATTTACCCTGACCGGTGGCACCGGCTACAAGGAGGTGGGGCATCTTGGCCAAATCGACCATGAACACTTCGTTGGTAATGGTTTTACCCAGTGCGATGGGTAATTCGAAGGTGGATTCCTGGAACTTCTTGGTGTTGATAATACTTTCCATCGACACGATGCGCGGATTCTTATTGGGCACTTCAATACCGATAGTGCCCTTGCCGGGAATGGGGGCGATGATGCGGATGCCCAGGGCTGAAAGCGAAAGGGCAATGTCGTCCTCGAGGTTGCGGATGCGGTTGATACGCACACCGGGTGCCGGGGTCACTTCGTAGAGGGTAATGGTGGGACCAATGGTGGCCTTGATGCTGGAAATTTCAACGCCAAAGTTTCGCAACACGTTGATAATGCGATCTTTGTTGGCGTTCTGCTCGGCCATGTCGATAGCGGGTCCGTTGTCGTCGTAATGCTTCAAGAGTGAAAGCACGGGGTACTTGTAATACTCCAGACTTTTACGGGGATCGTAGGGTTCCATGTTGCGCACTTCCTCTACGGTTTTGGTACCGGCTACCGGGTTATCGACCGTTGCCTCAATGGAAATTTCGGTTTGCTCGCTGTTCAGAAGGCGATTGTGACGTGAGGCAGACGACGAATGATTCAAAGCGCCAGCACGATTATCGGCCGCGGTGGCGGTTTCCAAGTCGTTGAACTCTAACGAGCAGGCCTTTTCGTTTTTGCCGCTGTTTGCTTCTTGGGCAGCGGAGGATTTATCGGTCGAGAATGTATCATCGTAGCTCAGCACCAAGGGCTGGGCAGAGGGTGCTTCTTCGTAGACGGGCATCGTTTCCACCTCAGCCGGCTCAACATCGGAATCGTCTGAAAGTGCTTCATCGTCGTCGGCCATGGGGGTTGGCGTAGTGTCGGTGTCGTCGGCTTTTTGCTTCGGACTGCGCTTAATGAAGTCCTGCGGGTGCATCAGGCGACGCACCACATTGATAGTTTCGCCCGTGATGTAAAGGAAGTAAAGGATGGCTGTAAAGAACACAAGCATCCAGGCTCCCGTGGTGCCCAGCGTGGTGGAGAGATAACTGTTCAGCTCTTCGCCGTGGCTTCCCCCCAGACGGAAACTGAAGTTTTCAACGATTTCGTCGGGTAAGCTGGAAGTGATCAGGCTGAAAAGTAAGGAACCCCAAATCATCAGAATGGAAAAGTTGAGAAACCATTTCCAAAGGCGCACCCGATAGGCTCCCATGAGCTTTACGCCCACCAACAGGGTGAAAAGGGGAATAAAAATGGAGGTGATGCCGAAGCAACCGTCCATAAAATAGTACGAAACGTAGGCTCCCAACACGCCGCCGTAATTGGCTGCATGTTCGAGGTTGCAACTTTGCACGCCACCCTGATCGGCCGGTCCGGTAAAGAGGTTCGACACGAAACAAAGCAACATGTAAATGCTGACAGCCAGCGTACAGATGCCGATGCAAAACCGCGCATAGTCGGTTTTAAAATAGGCTTTGACATTGCGCCACACTTCGCCGCTTCGCAGTCGACTCCAAAAACTTTGAGAGGCGGGCGTGGTGCCTTGATTGCGTCGGCGGGCCGGTGTGGTTGTTGTTTTTTGTATGGCCATGTAATATATTTGCTATGTAGAGATGTATTGAGACTGGGGATATATTTTTTCTGTCCCCTCAAACAGTTTCTAAGGCTCGGTGTAGAACCGGATGAGCCGTTCGATGGCGCGCTGACAAACGCGACAGAATGCCTTGCACGAATTGGTTTTCATACGACAGTCCTGATAAGCACGATAAACGCCTTTCGACATGTAGCCGCCGCCTTCGTACACGCCAATACGATCCATGTGTCGGGCATCGGGCGGTGTGGGTATGGCGGTGCGAGGCGGGAGCATATCCTGCCACTTTTGGTCAAAATGCTTCAAAGTGGTGAGGTTTTGTTCCCAGGGTTCAACGTCGGACGCGTAATAGTTTTCGTATTGGTCGTCGTAATAATACTCATCGGCCAGTCCGGCAAAACTATGACCAAACTCATGCACCACAACAGGACGGAAATCGGCATGGTGCGTTGTAGTCAGTGTGTAAGCATTGTATATGCCACCGCCGCCGTAAGTATAGGTGTTGGCCAGAATGATAATGTGTTCGTAGGGAATGCCGGCCAACTGATTGTGCAGCGAGAACTGGTTGAGCGTGGTGAGGTAGCGGTCGGAATAAAAGGTCGAGAAGTTCGAGCCTAAGGCGGTGTTGCGCCATTTGCCTTCCTGGGGGATACTCACATCGGTATCGGCCGAAGGAAGGGCTACGGCTACAAAGTTAAAACGGTCGGCATAGCGATTGAAAGGTTCGTGCTGCAGCAAAGCGTCGACTGCCTTTTGGGCATCGGCGTAAAAACTGTCGGCCTGTTCGGCGGTATAACCTTCTGCCACGATGGCCACATCTATTTTTTCGGCGGGTGTGCCACTGCGATGCAAATAGCGGTGAGGGGCTACGGGGTGACTGTCGAGATTACGAATCAATATATCGCTGGGCACTACTTCATGGCGCAACGAGGTCATGACGCGATGTTTAAAATCGTAGAGTTGCACTGTAACCTCGGCGGTATCGACGGGCATGGGCAGCAGGAAGGTGTTTTCAAACGAACGACTCAGACGGGTTGCTTCTTCGGTGGTGAGCCACTCTTGGAACAGGGTGGAAAACGACTGTTTGTAAAGCGTACGTCCGGTTCGTTTGTCGGTAAGCGTGATGTCGCCGTTACCCTTCAGGGGCAGACTGTCGAGATGCACGGTGCGTCCGGCCCAACCTTTGTTGCTAAGCAATTCGGACACGGCTATGTGCTGCTGTTGCTTGTTGCCGCTAAACTGATAATCGATACGCAGCGTGCGATCGGTCAGTTGGGCTGCTGCAGGCTGCGCTCCGGCGCCGGATAAAAGCAATGTGGAAATAATAAGCGTACGAAAGATATGATACATAAGTTGATGTCTGGGAAATTGTCTTTTTCAGCGCGAAGTTACAAAAAAAACGAAAGCTTTGTGCGCTTTTTTTACAATAAGTAGATTCCGCAACCATTTTCTGTGGTTTCGGCTGGTGGCAAGCTGTTTTCACCCGTGAGTAAGCTGAGCGTTGCTGTGCTGCATTTGGCAGTTTCCCGCCTACTGATGACACACATTCCGCAGCTTATCATTACTTTTGCATGGTTTCCTGAATTACTTTTGCATGTTTTTTGGAGAATGCAGGCTGCATACTGTGCTCTTGATTGCTTACCAACGTGGCATTCATTTTGCCGCCAGTAGATGTCCTTAATTTAGTTTATATCTGTTTTAACTTTCTGTCTTATCATGAATTCCTCTTCCTATACTCCACTACTGCTGACAGCTGACAGCGGCAGTACGAAAACCGACTGGCTGCTGCAAAGTGGCAATGTGGTAATTGCCCGTTGCACCACGCAGGGTATGAACCCTTTTATGATTGGCCAAACGGAAATCGAGACCATTCTGCGCCATGAATTGCTGACGGACGAACGCTTTGAAGGTGTTTCACACATTTGCTTCTATGGTGCCGGATGCCGGGGCAAAGGATGCGAAACAATGGAACGGGCACTGCGCTCGGTTTGGCCGCAGGCCGAACGCATCACCGTGGGCTCGGACCTTTTGGGCGCGGCACGGGCTCTTTGCGGAACAGACGATGGTATTGCCTGCATTCTGGGTACGGGGAGCAACAGCGGACTGTATGTGGGTGGCAAACTGGTGGCAAATGTTTCGCCGTTGGGCTACATATTGGGCGACGAAGGCAGCGGTGCGGTGCTGGGACGCAGACTGCTGGGCGATGTACTGAAACGCCAGTTGCCGCAGGATGTATGTTTGGCTTTTGAAAAGCGTTACGGCCTCAGCGCCGACGCTATTATTCAGCGTGTTTACCGCGAACCGATGGCCAACCGCTTTCTGGCTTCGTTTGCGCCTTTCCTGGCAGCGCACCGGGAGCACCCGGCCATTCAGGCGCTTTTAGCGGATGAATTTGCCCGTTTTTTTGAGCGCAACATTTTGCAGTATGAGCGTCCCGACTTGCCGGTGCACTTTGTGGGTAGTATTGCGTATGTCTTTGCCGACGAACTGCGCAAGGCGGCTCTTCGCTTTGGCCTGACAGTGGGACGCATTCTGAAGGCTCCGCTGGATGTGGAATGATTATTTCCACAATCAAACTTCATTTTTACTTTTAAAACGAAACAGACGGAATGACCTGAGAAATCATTCCGTCTGTTTTTTTGCCCTACGCTCAACTTAGCGGTTGGGCGCAGGTGATAATGTATTTTGCAACGAAAGCAAAAGTGCGAATGCTGTTACTGACTTACTGAGGCAGCGTCACATTCTTGAACTCAGGCACATCGGGGGTGGTGTGCTGTTCGCGAATAATCTTCTTCATCTTGTTGACGATGTCGGGATGCTGTGCTGCCACGTTGTGATCCTCGTGAACATCGGTTGCCAGATTAAAGAGTTTGCAGTTACCGCGCTCCACATAGAGTTTCCAGTCGCCCATGCGCAAGCCCATCTGGTTGGTTTCGTGGAATTCCCAGTAAAGGAAGTCGTGCTTCTGCTGTTTGTCGTCGTTGCCCAAGAGCGTGGGTGCAAACGAAATGCCGTCGAAGCAGTCGTTGGGGTTGGTTTTACTCTTGAACTCTTCAGCATAGTTTTCCTGACCAATCAAGTCGCAGAACGTAGGCATCACATCGTAGAAAGCAAGCTGATGATCGTTGACTGTTCCGGCAGGTACTTTACCCGGCCAGCGCACAATAAAGGGCACGCGGATACCGCCTTCGTGACACGAACGCTTTTTACCCTGCAACTTGCCATCGCGGCCGAAGAAATCGGGGTCAGCACCACCTTCCTCGTGGGGGCCGTTGTCCGATGAGAAGATTACCAGCGTATTCTCGTCCAAACCTTTTTCTTTGAGTTTGGCCAGAATTTCGCCCACGTATGCATCGAGGCGCGTAATCATGGCTGCAAACTGGGCATGGGTGTTGACGGTGGCATGGTAACGGTCAGTTCCGCCAAAGGTTTTGTCGTTACAGAAGCGGCCTACGTATGCCTGCAGAATTGAATCGTTCGGCTGATAAAGTTCGGCATGGGGCAAGGTGTAGGTAAAGAGTCCGTAGAAGGGTTTATCGCCGGTTTGCTTGTCGAGCCACTCCATAGCTTCCTGATGAATCATGTCGCCCGAATACTGCTTACGCTTGGCATAGTTTGCATCCTGTGCTCCCATGCCATACTTCGTATTTTCGGTCAATTCAATGCGTATAACCTCTTTGTCGCCCTTGCTCTTGCTGTAACGATTCAGGAAGTTGGGATAATAGCTGTGCGCCATGTATTGGCAGATGTAGCCAAAGTATTCATCGATGCCGCGTTTGTCGGGCGTAGAGTGCGAGCCTTCATAGCCACCGGCCCATTTACCAAACATACCCGTGGTGTAGCCATTGGCTTTCATGATTTCGGGCAGAATCACGTGGTCGGCATCGTAGGGTTCCTGGCCTACTCGATCGGGGTCCTGCGACACTCCGTATTTCACGTTCGGACGTCCGCGCCAATACTCTTTGTTGCCGCGCACGTGGGTATGTCCGGTGTGCTGTCCGGTCATCAGTGTGGCACGCGAGGGGGCACTCACGGGGCTACCTGAATAGGCCTGCGTAAAACGCATACCTTCGGCGGCCATGTTGTCGAGGTTGGGGGTTGAGATGTAGGGCTGTCCGTAGCAGCCAAGGTCGCCATAACCCATGTCATCGCAAAGGATGAAAATGATGTTGGGTTTGTCAGTTTGCTGTGCAACGGCGGTTGAAGCACAGAAGGCGGTTGCGCCAAGAAGCAGTAATTGTGTATGTGTCATTGATATAGATATAGCTTTTTAATGAAAAGGAGAATGCTGGCAATGTCCGGCTTTTTTTGAAGTTGTTTTAATTTTTCAAACAGTTTCTGAGGTAAAAGCCCTCGGCGCATTTGCCTTTGTGCATTTTCCGCAATGTATGTTATTTGATAAACTTGCGACCGTTCTGAATGTAAACGCCCTTGTGATTTTCAATTTTGATGCGCTTGCCTTCGAGGTTGTAAGGAGGAGTTTGTCGTTCGGCTTTGCCCGCAAGGGTCACATCGTCAATGCCCTCCACCTTTTTGGGGGTCACATACATCATGAAGTCGTAAATCTGTCCGTGCACGTCTTCTTCAGCCCCTTCGAGTTCATTGTCGGTAAGGCGCACACGCATTCTGATTTTTCCGGTTTTTGTTTCGGCAGGCACGGTAAATTCCTGAGCGCCTGCAGCCTCGGCATAGAAGTCGTGTTGGGTTTCGAACACACCATCGGCGTTCCAATCGAAGTAAACGCTCACGGCGTGGTGTTCGTCGATACCGGCAGCATCATATTCAAGTTTGAAGGTCTTACCGGGTTCAACGCCGATTGAATCCTTGCGCACCAGCACAAAGTAGTCAGCCGGCTTTTGTTTGGCTGCATAATGCAGTTCATCCGTAACGCCTTCGCCCGTAACATGGCAGGCTTTCAAGTAGGCCGTTCCGGTGCTTCCGCAAGGCAAACTGTAAATGCCCAATCGTTTGGCCAGGGGGGTGGGTTCATTCACGGTCGGGGAGATATAGTCGTATTCCGTTTCTTTGATGTCCCAATAGGAATTGCCGCGATTATAGCGTATGTGATAAGCCACGACCTTACCTGTTCCTTCCTGATAATTCAGGCCTAAGGTACCGTCTTGTGCATTACTTACCGTTTGGTCGGTACTGCACATATAATAGTAATTGGCCGGTGCACCATTTTCACCTTTCATCACCTTGTATTCAACGGGTTCGCTGCCCGTTTTCACCTGTGTATTTTCGCCCACATGCGTCGACTGCATATACTTTTTGCTCGTCACATTCTGAATGTAGTAGCAGTTGGGTTTATCAGTGGGCACAAAGGTCCAGTATTGCTTTTGCGTGTTGGTGCTGGGAGCGGCATGCAGCAGGTTTCCTTTTTCGTGGATATAAGAGTTGGCATTGCCATTCCGATTGATGGTATAGGTTTTTCCCTTCACCGGGAATACATCAGTTCCATCGGCCCAAGCTGCACTGCAGGTAAGCGCCATAAAGGCGGTTAATAGAAGGTGTTTTTGTATCATTTTCAGTAAATGGTAAATATTTTATTCATAGATGGGAAATACAAAACGAACGTCCCTACCCTGTCCGCAGGACTTAAGGTTTTCGTTGATAGGACAGTAGGGAGTTAGTGTCAAAATATCTGCGAGTTCTGACCTTATCATTTCCATTTTTTTCAAAAATAAGGAAAAGAATCAGACCTTTTTCTCAAATATCAAAACGTGGCAAAGTTAAACATAAACCTTGATATAACCGCACTGATTAAGTTTTTTAAGTATTTAGGAAATAGGGTGAAGCGGGATCTGAATAAAGCTGAAGAAGGGGGATACGAGGGGGTATCCGATTTTTTTGTACCTTTGTCATCGAAGCACTGCACAGACCACCGGCTACATACTGAAGTCGTCTAAACTTTTCTGACGAAGATTTGATT
>FR901740.1:1277-12892 GCA_000437675.1 Prevotella sp. CAG:891 | reverse complement strand
CCACAGAAAGTAAGGCAGGTAGGCCTGTCTGAAACATCAACGTATAGTTGAGTTAAATTTCACGCTTTTTAGGCTGAACCGTGATAATGCGTTCTACTGATGAAGGAGGATGGCAATGGATTCAATAAAAGATGCTCAAGATGAGTGCCGTTGCATGGCTTCTGGGGTAGCACTGTCAGCAGCACCATCTGCTCCGGTATGCTCCGTTCTGTAAACGATATATTCCAACATTTGCTGTCTAAAATCAGCACAGCAATTTAGCGAAAGGTCCATGGATATTTTGTGATATCCGCGGACCTTTTTTGTTGGTGTTGTTTACAAACTATACTGAAAAACGAGGATTTCATACGTTTTCGGTTGATAAACAGATGAGTTGGTGAAGAAATGCGTAACTTTGCCAATCAATAGAGTCTGAGCGACCGATGTCTGTCGGCACGGCTGTCGGGCTGCACGTACTTACATACGCAAAGTCAGACTGCACTCAGTATAGCTTTAGTAAGCAAGTTTGTTTCATGAATTGATATTCTATATAAAAAGATGAGTTTAGGAGTTACGGTAAATAGAAAAAAGAATGGAGCACTTTTAGCGTATGTAGCTAAAAATATTCCGAGTATAAATCTTCGAAAGTTGTTGAAGATAGTGTATCTGATTGATGAAAAGTTTATGGAACTTCGTGGATTCCCATTGACATGGTTTGATTATTACGCATGGGTTAAAGGTCCGGTGGCTCCTGAAGTGTATGATATAAAGAATGGAGCATTTTCAGAATATGTGACTTGTCATAAGAATGAAGAAGGGAAAAATATTATCCAATCTGTTCTTTCGCATAAATATCATGTGTTGAAACAGATGGATTTGTACAGCCCTTTTGAAATGGGAGTTATTGATGAAATTATGTGCAAATATGAGCAGTGTACGGCTGATGATTTGTCAGAACTTACTCATGCAGAAGATTCGCTGTGGTTTCAAATAGTTAAGGAAAATCAGGTTCAATTTGTGGATGGCAAATCGAATGTGTTGATTCCATTGCAAAGACTGAATGAAGGAGATGCCGATAAAGAGGACACCTACGAAGAAGCATTAGAGTATATGCTGTTCTGTAATAATGCGTCAACATGCTAAAAGCAAAAAATATTATTTATGGGTATTGCACCTATACTACTCCCAATAAACCTAAGTACCTTATATCATTATACAGAAGCGACACGTTGAATATCGTTGCTGTATTTCCGACATCAAGAAAACGTTCGGGAGTATTGCTTACGCAGCATGGATGTAATAGAAAAGATAACGTGCCGATTTCGTATGTTTTTAACGCAAACAGGCCTATAGGGAAGAAGTATTGTAGTGACGAGGATTTTTGTTTTCCTAAACAAACAACAATTCCTTTTGATTATTGTTTCAGAGAAGACTCACAAGAGAATATCTTAAGTTCTTTTGTCCAACCGACTATCGTAGGTGTTTTATCTGATGATGAGTATGTTGATTTAATATATGCTTTATTGCATAGTCCACATACACCTAAACGGTATAAGGATATTTTTGACAAGGTTTTACATGAATATTTGGGTTAGCGTATGATGTTGTCATAAGAATGGTATAGAAGTCGTCTAAACTTTTCTGACGAAGATTTGATTTGGAAATTTATCTCTTCTAAATTCAATCTTCACCTTTCTTTTTGGCCGTTTTCTGACCTTTTATCAGTCGTGTAGCTCGCTACACTCCTTCTTCAAGGCCCAAAAACGCCTCAAAAATTAAGGCAAATCTTGAATTTCATAAAAGTTCAGACGACTTCATAAACTAATTTTAGGGAATCTACTTAACATAATCAGCAGCAATTTAGCGAAAGGTCCATGGATATTTTGTGATATCCGCGGACCTTTTTTGTTGGTGTTGTTTACAAACTATACTGAAAAACGAGGATTTCATACGTTTTCGGTTGATAAACAGATGAGTTGGTGAAGAAATGCGTAACTTTGCCAATCAATAGAGTCTGAGCGACCGATGTCTGTCGGCACGGCTGTCGGGCTGAAGTCATACGATTTGGTTTATAGAGTTATGGAATATAAGAAACATTTTACAGATGAAGAGTTAGACGGGGTGTTGCAATGGTTTGAAACGCATTGGGACGATTTGCCCGTGTCGGCCTCGTTGGATAAGGCTACGGTTATCAAGGATTTCAAGCATACCGTCCGCCTTTACTTTGACATTGTGAATGAACATCGGAACAATCCAACGTACAGTGGACAAATATTCCAGATATTCAAAATGCGTGATGTGGCCGAACAGGCTATGCGCGAAAAAGGTGTGCTGTAAGTTTCGCAGGTGTTGCAATGATTCTGTCGAACAATTAAAAAACATGTAATCGCGTTCCTGCACCACATCTGCTTCGTGAAATCAGGCGGTGCTTCAGCTTAGTGCTTGCAAACAAATTTCTCACATCGACTTACTGAAGTCGTCTAAACTTTTCTGACGAAGATTTGATTTGGAGATTTATCTCTTCTAAATTCAATCTTCACCTTTCTTTTTGGCCGTTTTTTGACCTTTCATCAGTCGTGTAGCTCGCAACCCTCCTTCTTCAAGGCTCAAAAACGCCTCAAAAATTAAGGCAAATCTTGAATTTCATAAAAGTTCAGACGACTTCACTCAAAAATATCATTACATTGAAAAATTCTCCATTTAAAATATTGCTTTTGGTGCTGGTTGTAGTGCTGCTGCTGATTCCTTTGCAGTGGGTGCCGGCACTGACTATTGGCGGTTACGAGGTGAAACGCGTGGCCCTGTTGTCGGATGTCATTGACGAGGAAAACAGCGGCGGAGATGGGGCTGAGGCTTTGCCCGAGGTGCCCCCTTTGCCCGTTGTACCTGCTCTGGCAACGCCCGGAGAGGGTGGTGGAACGGCTACGCAAACTGCCAACGCGCAAACACAGCCTACTACGCCCGCTCCGAAGGGCGTTACCCCGATATTGGACTATTCAGCGTCGGGAACACACGGCATGGCACCCTTTTATCGCGCCCTAAACAAACGAAATGAACTGGGACGGCCGGTGCGCATTGCGTATTTTGGCGACTCATTCATCGAAGTGGACATTCTGACGGCTCCCCTGCGCGAGGAATTGCAGCGTAAGTTTGGCGGACACGGTGTGGGATACCTTGACATTGCGCCCCCTTATGCTGCGAACCGTGCGACGGTGCGGCAGCGTTATGGCGGATGGACGGCTCATTGCGTGCTGGACAAAGGACGTTACAAACGCGATTTGCTGAATATCGGTCAGCGTTACTTCCAGCCCCAAGGTACGGGTTGGACTGAGGTGAGCGGAGTGCGGATGCCGGGTCTTGATTCGGCCGAAGTGCATACCATTTACCTAAGAGCCAATGCTCCGGTGAATGTGGGTGTGAAGCTAGACAACGGACCGATGCTGGCGCTGAATGCCGAAGGAAACGGACGCATCGAAGTCCTGAAGCGCAGCGGACGGGCCGGAAAAGTACGCTGGCAGGTGCCTGCTGCAAGCGGCTTGGTGTGCTGGGGCGTGGCAGAGGAGAGCAAGACGGGCGTTATCGTCGACAACCTGTCGTTGCGCGGAAGCAGCGGGGTGACGCTGGCTGAAATTCCGCAGCGCAACCTGAACGAACTGCACAGCGTGCGACCGTACGACCTGATTGTGCTGCAGTTCGGACTGAATGTGGCGAATAAAACGCAAAAGAATTATTCGGCCTATATGGCGCAGATGAAGCGTGTGATTGACCACTTGAAACAGAGTTTCCCCGAGGCCGGCATTTTGCTGGTGGGAGTGGGCGACCGCGTGAACCGTATGTCTGACGGCGAATTGCACACCTTGCCGGGTATCATTGCTTTGTCGCGTTACCAACAGAAGCTGGCTGCTGATTGCGGTATTGCTTTCTGGAACCTTTTTGAAGCCATGGGCGGAGAGGGTAGTATCAAACGGATGGCAGAAGCCAAACCGGCAGAAGCCGGAAAGGACTACACTCATATCAATGCCCGGGGCGGTAAGCGAATAGCCAACTACCTTTTCAAATCAATGGTTTATGGTCATGAACAATACCGGAAAGCCCCATAAAGCAAACCGCGAAACGCACACGCCGCGTCCTCGCTGGCATTGCAGCACCTGGACCAAGGTGACGCAGGGTTCGCAGTCGTCGCATTCGCAGAGTTCGAACCGCAAGTTTTACCTCATTGTGGGTGGGTGGCTCGCTTTGTTGGGTATAGCCGTGGCTGCCAGTTTGAGCCAGTCGGGCAGACATTTTGCCGCGGAAGGTGAAGGAACGGCCAAAATGCCGGAAGCCGAAGAGGAAGAACGGGAAAAAGGGCCGGAGGCTTTGTTCCCGCCAACGACAGCCGATTCGGCAACCGCTGATTCGGCCAGGCAGGCCGACTGTCCGGTAAAGGTGGCGTTGAAAAAAGACTTGCAGCATGCTTTGCCGCATACGTTTCGCAACGCACAGCCCAACGTAATAACCAATGCCGCGTATTTGCGTTCGGTGGCACGCATTTTAAACGAAGGGAAACGTCCTTTGCGCGTGTTGCAGATTGGCGATTCGCATGTGGCCGGGAAAACATTTCCGCTGTCGTTGCGTCAGACGCTCTATGATTATTTCGGACAGGCCGAACAGCCCGATTCAGGTGCCGGCGTGTGTTTCAACTTCTTTGGCCGGAACGGTGCAACCAGTTCGCATTTTTTGACCGAAAGCTATATGCAGAAGTTTGCCGAAAAGTGTCCCGACCTGATTGTGCTTTCGCTCGGAACGAACGAGGCCCACGGCATGGGCTACCGGCCGGAGCAGCACGAGGTGCAGTTGAATAACTTTTTCAAACGTCTGCGCGAGGCTTGCCCCAATGCTGTCGTTTTGCTGACCACTCCTCCAGGCGATTACCTCACAACATCGTATGTGAATTATCGCCGAACCTCGCGTTCGAAACAGAAACGTCGCCATGTGCGCTACGTGAAACGTCCGAACCCGATGAGTTCGCGCTGTGCCGACTTGATTGCCCGCTATGGTGCAGAGCATCAAATGCCCGTGTGGAACATGTTTGACATTTGCGGAGGAGAACAGGCAGCTCAGCGAAACTGGGTGGCGGGTCATTACATGCGTCCCGACCGTATTCATTTTCAGCCGCAGGGCTATGCCTTGCAGGGCAAACTGCTGGGCGAGGCACTAGCCAAAGCCATGTCTGAGGGTTGCTGAGCTTTTTCCTTCCTTCCAAACATTCTTTTAAAATAATTATTCACCACCTCATGTCAATTATTGACCAATTACTTTATATCCCCACTCAGCCGCTGCTGTTCAATACAGGTTTGTTTCTCTTCCTGTTTTTGGCCTTTATTGCAGGTTACACGTTGCTGAGCAGCCGTAGAACCACGGCCTTGCGTCTACTTTATGTAACGGCCTTTTCGTACTACTTTTACTACAAAAATGCAGGCGGCTGGTTCTTGCTGTTGGCCCTGATAACGCTGGTAAACTTTTTTGCAGCCCTGCAAATGCAGAAAGCGGGCGATGACAACCGTTTGCGCAAACGCTGGCTGATGGGCGCCTTGGTGTTTATGTTAGGCCAGTTGGCATTCTTTAAATACACCAACTTTGCCTTAGGAACGTTGGCCGGTTTCGGCTTGTTCTCGCCAGATGTAAAACTCGATTTGCCCATGCTCATCGGTATATCGTTCTTTACGTTCCAGTCTATGAGCTATATTATAGATGTGTATCGCCGGCAAATGGAGCCCACCCGTTCCATCACCGACTTTGCCTTTTTTGTCAGCTTTTTCCCCACGCTGCTGGCCGGTCCAATTCTGCGCGCCCGCACCTTTTTGCCCCAGTTGCGAAAGCCCGTTGTGGTGACCCACGAGATGATGGGCGTTGGTACATGGTTCATCATCATGGGACTGTTCAAGAAATGTATCATCTCCGATTACATCAGCACGAACTTTGTTTCGCGCATCTTCGACAACCCCGCGCTCTATTCCGGACTTGAAAACTTGTTGGGCGTTTACGGTTATGCCCTGCAGCTTTACTGCGACTTTTCGGGTTATTCCGACATGGCCATCGGCATTGCCTTGTGGATGGGATTCCACATCCCCGCCAACTTCCGTGCCCCGTATAAAAGCGATTCGATTACCGACTTTTGGCGCCGTTGGCACATTTCGCTGTCAACCTGGTTGCGCGACTATCTGTACATTTCATTAGGCGGCAACCGCTGCAGCCGGTGGCGTATGTATTTCAACCAATTCATGACCATGCTGCTTGGCGGTTTGTGGCACGGAGCCTCATGGAATTTCGTGATTTGGGGCAGTGTACACGGTGTGGCCCTTTGCGCCCATAAAGCATGGCAGAAGGTGCTTGGTCACGACAAAAGCTATCACCCCACGGGCGTGCGCCGCATTTTGGCCATTGTGCTCACGTTCCATTTGGTATGTTTCAGTTGGCTGTTCTTTGCCGGCAGTTCGTTCGAAGCCTCGGCAGCCATGTTGACGCAAATATTCACCAACTTCCAGCCCCAGCTCATCACGCAGTTCGTGAGCGGCTATCCCGAAGTCACAGCCTTGATGCTCGGCGGTTTTGTGTTGCACTTCCTGCCATCGCGCTGGAGCGAACAAGCCGAGAAACTCATGGGACGCGCACCTTCCATTTTGATGGCACTGATGCTCGTGGTCATGATTATCTGGGTGATACAGGTGAAAGGTTCGGAAATTCAACCCTTCATTTACTTTAAGTTTTAAATTTAACCATCAATCATCCTTATTTGAGCCGTTGCGCTGTCACTGTGTGCAACGGCTCAAATACTATTCAAATCAAATACATCACCAATCAAATTCTTCAAACAATGATACGTAAAAGCATTCGCAAATATGCCGATCGCCCCGTTAGCGATGAGTTGCTCAATGACCTGCTGCAACAGGCCGAGCGCACCCAGACGATGGGCAACCTGCAACTCTACAGCGTAGTGGTGACCCGTTCGGAAGCCAAGAAAAAAGAATTGGCTCCGGCACACTTCAATCAGCCCATGGTGACCCAAGCCCCTGTGGTGTTGACTTTCTGCGCCGACTATCACCGCACCACCGAGTGGGCCCTGCAGCGCAAGGGACATCCCGGCTACGATAACTTCCTGTCCTATCAAAATGCAGCAACCGATGCGTTGCTCTTCTGCCAGCGTTTTTGCGATTTGGCCGAAGCAGCCGGTTTGGGACTTTGCTTTTTAGGCACCACCATTTATCAGCCTGCCGCCATCATCGATGTACTGCACTTGCCCAAACTCGTTATGCCCGTAGCAACGATTACCTTGGGCTGGCCGGATGAAGACCCTCAGCCCACTGACCGTTTGCCCTTGTCGGCCATTCGTCACGATGAGCAGTATGTGTGTGCAACGCCCGAAAGCATCAATCGCGATTACAGCGCGAAGGAAGCCTTGCCCGAGAACCAGGAGTTTGTAAAAATCAATCATACCGAAACCCTGGCGCAGGTGTTTACCGACATACGCTATACAGCTGCCGATTGCTGCACCATGTCGGAAGGACTGCTGGCAGCCCTCAAGCAGCAAGGATTTTTCGGCGAGTAATTGAGGCAGATGGTGGTATGTGTTCTTTGTAAAAGAAATAAGGAATTGCTACTTATTATTACGTAAGAAGCTGTAATTCCATCGTTTTTGCTAACTTTGTAACCCAAATGCAGAAGTGTTGCCAAACAGCATTGCATTTCGGCGGCAAACCGTCATTTTACGAATCAAGAAATGCACGTTCGTGCCTAAATACACCAATTCATGAAACTGAAAAACTTAGCTTTAGCCCTGACGGCAGTTTGTGCTGCACCCGTATGGGCTGATAATGCCGTGTCGCTCATTCCGCTTCCACAAACCGTAAAGATGGAGCAGGGAACTTTTGAGTTTTCAAAAAAACTGAAAACTGCAGTGGATGCCTATCCCGGCGACAGCATTCAGTGGGTACTCGATAATTTTGAAAAGAACTTTACCGCAACGACCGGCGTGAAATTTCAGACCGGTAAAATGGGAAAGGCCGCTCTGCAGCTGAAACTCAACAGCAGTTTGGCAGCCGAGGCCTATAACCTGAAGGTCGACGAAAAGCAAATAACCATTGAGGCAGCTCGTCCTGCCGGCTTCTTCTATGCCCTGCAAACCCTGCAGCAACTGCTCCCCACACGTGCCGTATTGGCTGGAAAAGCCGTGGGCGAAGACGTGAAACTGACCCTTCCGGCAGTGAGCGTGAGCGATGCCCCTAAGTTTGGCTGGCGCGGTTTTATGCTTGATGAAGGCCGACACTTCTACGGCAAGGAAGAAATCAAGAAAGTGCTGGATGTGATGGCGACCTACAAGATGAACCGCTTCCACTGGCACCTGACCGAAGACCAGGGATGGCGCATCGAAATTACCAAATATCCCGAACTCACGGCAACCGGTGCCTGGCGTAACAGCAAGGTGCTCGGTTGGGGCGACACGAAACCCGACGGCCAACGCTACGGCGGCTACTACACCCAGGAAGATGCCCGCGAAATTGTGCGCTATGCCAAGGAACGCTTCATCGAAATCGTTCCCGAAGTCGACATACCCGGCCACTCACAGGCAGCCGTGGCTTCGTATCCCGACTTCCTGGCTTGCGACCCCGGCATGAAGCACGAGGTGTGGCTCTGGCAGGGAGTATCTCCCGATGTCATCAACGTGGCCAATCCCAAGGCCGTGCAGTTTGCCAAGGATGTGATTGATGAACTGACGAATATCTTCCCCTTCGGCTACATTCACTTGGGTGGCGACGAATGTCCCACAACGAAATGGGAACAGAATAAGGACTGCCAGAAACTGCTGGCCGAAATCGGTTCGAAGAACTACCGCGACCTGCAAATCAATTTCTACAAGCAGCTCAAGGAACACATTGCGAAGAAACCTGCCGACCAGCAACGTCACCTCATTTTCTGGAACGAAGTGCTCCACGGCAATACGCAGCCTTTGGGCAACGACATCACCATCATGGCATGGGTGGGTGCAAACCAGGCAGCCAAGGAAGCAGCTAAGCGCGGCATGAATACCATTCTGTCGCCGCAGATTCCTTATTACATCAACCGCAAGCAGTCGAAACTCCCGACTGAACCCCATTCACAGGGTCATGGCACCGAAACGGTTGAGGCTGTTTACAACTATGTACCCTTGCAGGATGTGCCTGCCGATTTGCAAAACCGCTACATGGGCGTGCAAGCTAACTTCTGGACCGAGTGGGTCGAAGATGCCTCAACGGTACAGTACCTGATGTTGCCCCGCTTAGCCGCAGTGGCCGAAGCCGGCTGGACGCAGCAGAACCTTCGCAGCTACCCCGACTTCCTGAAGCGTTTGCAGAAGGAAGCCGAATACTATCAGCAGAAAGGCGTGAACTACGGCAAGCACGTGATGGAAGCGAAGTAAACAGAGTGGATTTTAAAATAGCGATAAATTAAGGCCTACAAGCCGACAAACGGCGAAATTCAGTAAACGTAAACTGAGTTTTGCCGTTTTTTTTGGCTGTTTGCCGAGATTGGTGTAACTTTGCTCACGTGAAGTCAGCCTTCACCTCAGTGTAACGATTATTTTACGAAGTCGGGCTGAGCAATACTCTCTGACAGTTTGTTAGCTGTTAGTGCGTATATGGTGGCAATCACCGACTCATTATAGATAATAAAGAATCGAAATATACAAATGAACGTTTTAGAACTTAGCGAACAAGAAATTCAGCGCCGCAATTCGTTGGACGAGTTGCGTCAGTTAGGTATTGACCCTTATCCCGCTGCCGAATACAAGGTGACGGCTCACAGTGACGATATTAAAGCCAATTTCAGCGATGAGTCTGACGAAAAACGCGAAGTTTGCATTGCCGGTCGTTTGATGGGCCGCCGTGTGATGGGTAAAGCCAGTTTCGCTGAGTTGATGGACTCAAAAGGTCGCATTCAAGTGTATATTACACGCGACGATATCTGTTCGGGCGAAGACAAAACACTATACAACAGCGTATTCAAAAAGTTGCTCGACCTGGGCGACTTCATCGGCGTAAAGGGTTTTGTGTTCCGTACGCAGACCGGCGAAATTTCTGTACACGCACAGGAACTCGTAGTGCTTTCAAAGAGCTTGCGCCCCCTGCCCGTGGTTAAAGAAAAAGATGGTGTGACCTACGATGCCTTTAACGATCCCGAACTCCGTTACCGTCAGCGTTACGTCGACCTGTTGGTAAACCCCGACGTAAAGGACATATTCTTGAAGCGCAGCCTGGTAATCAAAACCATGCGTCAGTTCTTCGACGAAGCCGGCTATACTGAGGTTGAAACCCCCATTCTGCAGCCTATTGCGGGTGGTGCCAGCGCCCGTCCGTTTATTACCCACCACAACTCGCTCGACGTAGACCTTTATCTGCGTATCGCTACCGAGCTTTACCTGAAGCGACTCATCGTCGGCGGTTTCGAAGGTGTGTACGAAATCGGCAAGAACTTCCGCAACGAAGGTATGGACCGCAGCCACAATCCCGAGTTCACTTGTATGGAACTTTATGTGCAGTACAAGGACTACAACTGGATGATGGAGTTCACCGAAAAATTGATTGAACGCATTTGTACGGTTGTCAACGGCAAGCCCGAAAGCGTGGTCGACGGAAAAACCATCAGCTTCAAAGCACCTTTCCGCCGTCTGCCCATTCTGGAAGCCATTAAGGAAAAAACCGGTTACGACCTGAACGGAAAGAGCGAAGACGAAATTCGCGAAATCTGTTTGAAACTGAACATGGAAATCGATGAAACCATGGGTAAGGGCAAGCTTATCGACGAAATCTTCGGCGAATTCTGCGAAGGCACCTACATTCAGCCTACCTTTATTACCGACTATCCTGTGGAAATGTCGCCGCTCACGAAGAAGCACCGCACTAACCCCGAACTCACCGAACGCTTTGAATTGATGGTTAACGGTAAGGAATTGGCCAATGCCTATTCTGAGCTCAACGACCCGATTGACCAGGAAGAACGCTTCCAGGATCAGCTCCGCCTGTCGGAAAAGGGCGATGACGAAGCCATGTTTATCGACCAGGACTTCCTCCGTGCCCTTCAGTACGGTATGCCTCCCACCTCGGGTATCGGTATCGGTATCGATCGCCTCGTGATGTTGATGACCGGCCAAACGCAGATACAGGAAGTACTCTTCTTCCCGCAGATGCGTCCCGAAAAGAAGGCTCCGCGCGATGCCGCATCGAAGTATGTCGAAGTAGGCATTCCCGAAGAAATTGTGCCCATTCTTCAGAAAGTGGGTTACTATCTTGTAGCCGACTTGAAGGAAGTGAATGCACAGAAACTCCAACAGCAAATTGGCGAAGTAATTAAAAAGTACAAGCTCGATATTCAGAAACCCAGTGTGCAGGAAATCGAAGCTTGGAATGTATAAATAATGTGTGGCAATGCAGCGCAAGCCGAAAACGTGAGCGGCAGTGTGAGGGGCGCTAAAACGAAGTGTTCATCAGAACCTCATGGTCTGCTGCAAACCCGAACTCGGGTGATTGTTTTCAGAACGGTGCATTGCCACATTGCCTTTTTATCATGTACGACATAGGAAACATAGCCGTGATGGGAAGTGGCAGTTTGGCCCCAGCCCG
>FR901740.1:0-1251 GCA_000437675.1 Prevotella sp. CAG:891 | reverse complement strand
CAGCCATAGCAAAGATGCTGCTTGAAAAAGTAGAGCATCTGCATTGGTATATGCGTAGGCAGGATACCATCGACGACTTTCGGCGGCTTGAGCATAATCCTTCCTATCTAACCAGCGTGCACTTTGATGTGGACCGCATCACTTTTTCGACGGATATCAATGAAGTAGTACGAACATGCAACACCCTGGTGTTTGTCACGCCCTCGCCTTATTTGAAAAATCACCTGAAAAAGTTAAAGGTAAAACTGCACGACAAACTGATTATTACAGCTATCAAGGGCATTGTGCCCGACGAAAATTTGGTTTGTTCCGAGTTCTTCCGTCAGGTGTACAACGTGCCCGACGAGAATTTAGCTGTTTTGGGCGGCCCCAGTCATGCCGAAGAAGTGGCTTTGGGCCGACTCACTTACCTGACTGTGGGTTGTGTCGACAAGGAAAAAGCCCAGGCGTTTGCCGATACCATGGCTTCGAGTTATGTAAAAACCAAAACATCGTGCGACGTCATTGGCATTGAATACGCTTCGGTGTTGAAAAATGTCTATGCCATAGCAGCAGGTATTTGCAATGGTTTGAAATACGGCGATAATTTCCAAAGTGTACTCATGTCGAATGCCGTTCAGGAAATGAACCGCTTTTTGCGTGCCGTTTATCCCATCGACCGTCAGGTGTACGACTCAGTATATTTAGGCGATTTGCTCGTCACCGGTTATTCAAACTTCTCGCGCAACCGCGTGTTTGGCACGATGATAGGCAAGGGCTACAGTGTGAAGTCAGCTCAAATCGAAATGGAAATGATTGCCGAGGGCTTTTACGGTACAAAATGTATGAAGGACATTAACCGGCATTACCATGTTAATATGCCCATTCTTGATGCCGTTTATAACATTCTGTACGAACGCATATCGCCCACCATCGAAATCAAACTCCTGACCGATTCCTTCCGTTAGTCGAATCGGTAAGAAACAAGTTCATTACGGTGATAATTTTTTTACCTCCGAAGCCGCTAAATCTTTAGTTTAGCAGTCGTTCAAAAGGGCTTAGCAGCTATTGGTTGCTAAGCCCTTTTTTAGTGACTTGAAATATATTCACGAAGCATCCTCCTCCCCTCAAAAAATGCTTTGGGGTTGTAAAGCGTTACGCCCTTTGTTGAGTTCATGGCTGTTTTAACAAATAGCTTAATAAGAGTGAATATCCAAAGTTTGCCCTTCTCTTCGTTTTAGAACGAATTTAGCGTGCATGAAACCGATTTAT
>FR901739.1 GCA_000437675.1 Prevotella sp. CAG:891 | reverse complement strand
GTAGTTCATTCTACCTTAGCTTTACTTCCTTTTTTTTGTTTTTATCGAAAAACGCTTAGGACAACATTGGCTCCAAGCAATAAAAACCTATTGCTTATGACAAAGTATTTCTAACCCTTCTTGCCCTCCTCATCATGTGGATGTAAGCCCCTCTTCAGGCCCACGCCAGAGATTTCACCCCTGGCGAAACATTAGGCGACACCCTGTACAACCAAACCCACGCCAATCTCAACGCCCTAAAAGACGAAATAGTAAGGCTGCTATCATCTGCCCAAGACTTCCCCTCGGTCTACGACCAAGCTGAAGCCTTCATTCAGCAAGCCATTCAAGCGATGACGGAAGAAGACAGCCAGGTAGCCCGATACCCCGAGCTATGCAAACAAGCGCTTAATGCCTTATACGAAGAAGGCCTGGGCTACAGCGCTGCTTACGACAAAAAGTATGAAGAACTCATGCAGAACCCCATTGCCAATGCCCAAGCCCTGATACAACTCTACGAGAATTACAAAAAACAACTGGATAAACTCGACAAGAAGAGAGAGGCTTCCATCAACACCTACAGCAACAATGTAGTAGGCTACGCCCAACGGCTCAAAAGCGCAAGGTGTATCTGCCCTAAGAGCAGCTGCCTGTCCATCGGGTGCAGCAGTAGCTACAGCATACTGAACATTCAAAATTGCCCATAGCTCAACTTCCCTTCACGGAGGAAGTTGGGCTATTTTTCGTATCAATCCGAATAACTTAATTTTTATTTAGTAACTTTGCAGTATCTTTTGAACTTTGACTTTCTTATGCAACACTTACTTAAAACAAGCATGGTAGCCCTTTTGGCCTTAGCCTCGCAAACTGCCAGGGCCGACAACGAGGGCAACGCACCGCGCGAAACGGAACGCGAAACGCAAGGCATCACTTTCGAAAGCAAAAACACCGATTCGAAATTGCTGCAAACCATGAAGCCCACCATCAACTTTGGCGGCTACATCATTGCCAAATATTCCATCAGCGACCGCAGCGGTCAGGCCACCAACGGAGGTTTCGACCTTCGCTTTGTGCGTTTGTATGCCGATGGCCATGTGTTCAACGATTTTTACTACAAGTTCCAACTCGAAGTAAACGGTGCACCGGGTGTCGACAAAGGTCCGCGCGTAGTTGACGCCTTCATGGAATGGCAAAAGTTCGACTTTTTCCGCGTCAAACTCGGACAATTCAAGCGTCCCTTCGGTTTTGAAAATCCTTACAGCCCCTTAAAGGTGGGCTACGGCTGCTATTCGCAAGCCACCATGAAAATAGCCTCCATCGGCGATCGAAACGGCGAACACAAAAGTTCGGGCCGCGACTTGGGTGTGCAAATTCAAGGCGACCTGCTCCCGGGTGCCGACGGACACAAGTGGATTCACTACCAATTAGGCTTCTTCAACGGACAGGGTATCAACCATGCCGACAAAGACCACCACAAAGACCTCATTGGCGGACTCTGGATTTCGCCTATCAAGGACCTCGCTATCGGCGGTTTCGGTTGGAACGGCAAATACACCAACGAAAAATACGATGCTTCCAACCCCAACCACCTGAAAAGCGTGAAACGCGTAAGATGGGGCGTGGGCATGAAGTATGAAAGCGACTGGACCGTACGTGGCGAATACATGAGTTCGGTGGGCGGAGTGGTCACCAATGCCGCAGCTCCCGACCGTTCGGATGCCTGGTATGCCACCATCGGGGTGCCTGTAATCAAGAACCTCAAAATTTACGGTCGCTACGACTGCTACCGCGACGCCAAAACGTGGAGTTCGCTCCGAACCGACTATGGCATTTCGGGAAACTACCACTTAGGTAAAAACCTGATTTTCCAGCTTAACTACACCTTTACCGACGACCGCACAGCCCGACGCGCCGCCACGCGCACCGACTCGCGCTACAACACCTTCGACGTGCAGGTAACTGCCAAGTTCTAAGCAATCACCGACATTTTGTGCGTGGTTCCAATGCTCGCTCCGGCAGCTACAGCTACCATTTGGCTGAAGCAGCTGAAGCCGCCAATCTCCCAAAATGCCACAAACAAGCCTTAACACATCCAGCTAAGAAATCACCTTGAAGTCCGCTTCTACGCATTGAACTCCGACGCGATTTCTTAGCTGTTTTTCGCTCTTTTAGCACTGTTTTTCCTCATTATTACACTAATATTCGGTAATTATGTATTTTCAACCCTTTTTATCGTTTTAGTTTGGCACGAAACATCTAACTTCGCAGCATAAAAGAGCAAACAGCACTCCATTTTTATAACGGCAAGGCACACAGCATAGCCAATCTGCATGATTATGGCATGGGGTGTTCCACCTACACTTTTTGTCCTAAGCATATGACCTTTCTCATTTCTACCTCACATCTGAAGCGAGCCTCGGTATGTATAATCTTCGGTTTTGTTTTTACGCAACTCTTTGCACAGCAAACCGACGGTGCCAATCTCACTGCCTCCCTGCCAACCACAGCCGACAGCCTGATACAATCGCCGGCAACTCCCGACAGCCTGCCCAAGAAACGAGGATTGATTAAAAAAGTAATCGACTACTTTCGCGACTCCAACAAGCCTAAACCACAGAATAAGGTAGACTTTGGCGTACTGCCCGGCCCTCACTACTCATCGACCACCGGACTCGGCCTCGGCATTATCGGCACAGCCACCTACACCACCGACGCTGCCGACAGCACATTGGCACGCTCGAACGCCTCGGTCTACACCGACATGACCACCGGTGGCTACTTCATGGTGGGGCTACGCGGCACGCACCTTTTTCCAAAAGAAAAATACCGCTTCGACTACAAACTTAAACTCTCCACTTTCAGCACCCAGTTCTGGGGCATTGGCTTTACGAATGGCGAGAACGACAGCAACGAAACCGACTATCGCCTGAACAACATCAATGCCATGGGACGCTTTATGTTCAAACTGGCACACAACACCTACCTCGGTCCGTTCGTCAACTACCGCTTTTTCCAAGCTCGCAGCATCGACCCGGCCTTTGAGCATCTGTGGAACGGACAAAAGCGCAAACTCAACATTTACACCGCAGGTATTTCATTCACCTACGACTCGCGCGACTTTATGCTCAATGCCAAAAAGGGCGTGTTCCTGCAACTCGACCAAACCTTCTCGCCGCGATTCCTGGGTAATAAAAACTATGGTTTCTCAACCACCGAAGTCACCTTTGCCACCTACGGCAAATTGTGGAAGGGAGCTGTATTGGCCGGCGAACTTCACGGGCAGTTCAACTACGGACACACACCTTGGGCCGTGATGAGTGCTGTGGGTTCGAACGACCGCATGCGCGGCTACTACGAAGGACGCTACCGCGACCAAAACCTCATTGAGGGGCAAATTGAGCTGCGCCAGCACATCAAGGGCCGCAACGGCATTGTCCTTTGGGTGGGCATGGCCAATGCATTCGACAACTTCAACAACATGGCTTGGCGCAAAAACCTTTACAATGCCGGATTTGGCTACCGCTGGGAATTCAAAAAAGGCATCAACGTGCGCATCGACTACGGACTCACCCCCGACGGCGGCGGCTTTATTTTCAACATCAACGAAGCCTTCTGACACTGCACCGACGCATCAAACCGAAACTACAACCAACCTACAAAAAACATCATAGACAAACAATGAAAATCAAGCAATTCATCTTAGGAGCCCTGCTGCTTTTCGGAGCAGGACAAACCCAAGCACTCCCCTATGCTCCTGATTTGGTGCAAGAAGAGGATACCGACGGCAAAATGCAATTCATCCAAAAGGGTAACTTTGAATCATGGACCTCGCAAACCATCAAGGAGAGCCGACTGCTGGGTGGAAAAACAATCAACCTCATGCACATTGGTGCACCATGGGGTTCGTCGAACGTGTGGGCCAGGGTGTCGGGCGTTACGAAAACCAACGTCAGCGTCTACAAAGACTCGCACCCTGGTCACGGCAACTGCGTAAAACTCTATACGCACATTGTCGAAGCTAAAGTGCTGGGCATCATCAACATCAAAGTGCTTGCTGCCGGCTCCATCTTTTTGGGCAACACCATTCAGCCCATCACCGACACCAAGAACCCAATGGCCAAACTCAATGCCGGCGTAAAGTTCAGCGGACGCCCCAAAGCCCTGGTGTTCGACTACAAGACACACATTGTACCGGGCAACCGTATCCGCCAAAACGGCATTACCAAGGGTAAAACCGTGCCCGGACAGGACATGGCCGACTGCATCCTTTACCTGCAAAAGCGTTGGGAAGATGCACAAGGAAACATCTATGCCAAGCGCGTAGGTACCATGGTTCACCGCTTCAACAAGAGTTGCGATTGGAAACACAATGCCACGTTCAACATTGAATATGGCGACATCACGCACAAGAGTTTCTACTCCTCGGCTTGGGCACTCACCTCGGGCGGAGCGACGAAGTATGCCAAAAACTCGAAAGGCAAAATGGTTCCCGTCAAGGAAGTAGGTTGGGCTTCGGCTGGCGAAATCCCTACTCACATGATACTCCAGTTCGATTCGAGCCACGGCGGTGCCTACATCGGTACGGTGGGCAACACGCTGTGGGTAGACAACGTACGTTTGGCTTACTAAACAAACACTTACATTCCCCATTTACCTTCATTCTGCAGGAAGCAATGACGCGATAAAGCATCATTGCTTCCTGTTTTTTTGGCTATATACCATTCTGAATCAATGCAAGCAAATAGACTATAGCCTCCCGTTGTAAGAAATATTCCTCCTCGATAAAATGTTAAATCAGCAAATCGAAAAAGGCAAAATAATGCTAACACAGCATCTGTTATTCTGCACCCTTATTCGCCTATTTGAGCTGCCAGTCGGGAGGTATAAAAAATTTATTCCGCGATTATCGAAATTAGTTCCAAGCTTGTTGAAATTAGTTCCGCGCTTGTTGAAATTAGTTCCGAGCTAGTTTGAATTAGTTCCGAGCTAGTTTCAAGAATCTCGGAATTACTGATAATCAGCGTGTTCAGAAAAACACCAAAGTTGGTTCCGCACACGCTAATCCCGCCTTAAAATGATGATTAAGGCAATCTTTTCATCTTTGCGTTTATTTACTTATTTGTTAAATCCTCCCTGTGCGCAATAAGCGACGAAATGATTCCCAATCCAAAGAATTTGAAGATTATACGATGAGGAATAGACGGAAGCAAAAAGTTGTCTGCTTCAGTAGTTAATTTGTCCGCTTCGGTAGTTTTGCTATTGCATGAAATAAACCTCATCTGTACTTTTGCACCGAATTAAAACAAAAAACAAAATGAACATTCCTTCACAACAAACAATCTCTACAACGCTTATTGCAAGCGCAGCATGGAGTCTTACTTCATGCACAAACAATGCCGATGCCTTCACAAAAGGAGTTCACACTGGTTATTTAGCTAAGCGGACTGCTTCACCTCTATTTCAAAATCTGAAATCCGCCAACGTAGGTTTGCCAAAAATTTCGGGTGATACAAAGTATAAGTTAGGAATAAGTATTGGAGAAATCAAGACGGGGACTGAGTCGAACTTGGGAACAAACAAAGAAAGTTCCACAACTACGCATGAAACGATAGAATTATCAACAAAAATCAGTAGTAAAGACGATAGTTTGGGCATGGCCAAAATATACTTCTATGACCCACTCATAATGGAAAAGCGCAATGGAAATTATGTGGTAAAAACCTATAACACCGGATACGTCAACTTTGGTTTAACTGCAAAATAAAATTCAATCATGAAGAGATATTTTATTACTTTATGCTGCTTGATTGCTTCCTTGATTTTTTAAGGGTGTGACAAAGAAATTCCCTTTGAAGAAATCCAGAATACAGTATTCTATGAGATAACTTCACAATCACCAAATACCATCCTTCATATAGACGCTACAGGACTTGAAGAACCCATATACATCAGATCTAAATTTTCGAACAGATGTAGGACTAAGAATCTTTTTGCTTTTCTTGAAGTTTCATGTAGCGACCCTTATGAACTCATTACAGCAAAACTGTATGTAAATGGAAAATTAGTGCGTGCCGGTAGGGCAAACAAATCAATTAGATTTAGCTATCGACTAAAAGGGGATTAAATATTCTCAGAAAAAAGTTCAAGATTGTGTCGTGATGATTTTACGACACAACTTTTTTATGAAGTCGTCTGAACTTTTATGAAATTCAAGATTTGCCTTAATTTTTGAGGCGTTTTTGGGCCTTGAATAAGGAGTGTAGCGAGCTACACGACTGATGAAAGGTCAAAAAACGGCCAAAAAGAAAGGTGAAGATTGAATTTAGAAGAGATAAATCTCCAAATCAAATCTTCGTCAGAATAGTTTAGACGACTTCTATGTGCTACAACGAACCTCGCAAATAATCTATGAAAGCATCGTATGACAAAGACGAGTAGAGAAAATATCGCATGTATTGAATTGATTGTGAAAAATAGCGTACTTTTGTATTCCCAATAAATAACTGCCTCATGATGAATAACTTTAAACGCTGGTTGCTTATTTTTTCAGCATCGTTCACCTTATACGAGGTTCTTTGGTTCGTAATCGAACTACAATTCACCACGTTCAGCATCAATTGGGCTGAAACGGGATGGGATGCCCTCATGTGCATGATTTTTACCAGCGTAGTGTTTGGAATAAACAGTTTTTTTGCAAAATTCAGAAACGGACGTTACGCACAAACAGTTTGGGAAGTAGCCGGACTATTGTTGAGTAACATCCTGATGATTTTTGCAGTTGACAACTTACTTTACATACAAGATACGAACGACGATAAATTGTGGAGCATCATTGACATTTACATCATCTGCCTTATTTGCTCAATGTTTTCGATTCTGAATTTTCAAAAAGTGTATCACAAAAAATTGATTGCAGTAAAAGAAGAACAGTTGAAATTACGATTGAATCTGCTGCAACAACAGCTAAGTCCACATTTCATGTTCAACAGCCTGTCGGTGCTGCAAGGACTCATTACCATTGATTCAGAAAAAGCCGAAAAATATGTTGACACGCTGAGCGACCTGATGAGATATATCACCCAAAATGTAGGTAAAGACAAAACCACACTGTTGGCAGGTGACAGAGGATACAGAGGCAAAAAGGAAATTAACGGGACAAAGATTA
>FR901738.1:13022-29095 GCA_000437675.1 Prevotella sp. CAG:891 | reverse complement strand
AAATCTTCGTCAGAAAAGTTTAGACGACTTCTATAACTCATTCGACAGCACCTACTTATCTAATTGCTTATAACGGATTATTCTTTATATTATTGTAAGTGTGTCAAAAATATTTATCGACTTCGGCCGTTTCGCATGTCATAAACGTAGAGTATGAATCATCAGCTGTTACGCACTCGTTATGTAGGCAATGCAGCATGACGCTTCAAATTCCTGGGCACTTTGGGTGTGTGTATGTAGGGATATGTTAACAGACCACCTCCCCAAAAAGTAAAATTCAATTAAATACCCATCCCTTTCACGCAGCTACCTACAGCCGGTTGGGAAACGCAGCAGCATATCGCAAAAATTTATTCCGCGATTGTTGAAATTAGTTCCGCGATTGTCGAAATTAGTTCCGCGATTGTTGTAATTAGTTCCGCGATTGTTGTAATTAGTTCCGAGCTTGTTCAATTTAGTTCCGAGCTTGTTTCAACAATCGCGGAACTATTGAGAATCAGCACTTTCAAAAATACGCCAACATCGGAATCTGAAAGACCCATTACAGACAGGAATCAACGAGGCAGGCAACTAACCCATTTTACATTTATTCGCACATGTGTTAAAACCAACAAGTACAAAACAAGCGTGGCAACACTTGGGTTTGCGCTTTGCATAACACCTGCTTAAACGGCTTAATATGGCTTTCATGCCGAAAAATACGCAGAAATCAATGTTTTCCTTTTGTATTGCATTCAGTTTATGTTAACTTTGCACGTGGCTTATTGGCTTTACGCTTCAGTAAGGCTGAAAATAACCAATCTTTTACGCTGATTCGTAACGAAATACAGCACTCACCATCAAATATTAATATTGAAGTAAAAGATGCAGTTTTTTTGAGCAAACGGTCTGATAAACTCATACATTCACGCTAAAACGAATGAAGATTCCGAACTTACGAAACGGTTATCGAAGAAACAATACTGCAAATGGGTTATCCGCACAACTGAACCAGAAGAAACTGCACTAAAATGAATGATAATTATGTCGTGTATCTTACATATTGAAACCTCCACACAGGTGTGTTCCGTAGCCTTGTCGCAAGACGGAGTTTGTTTGCATCAGAAAGTAGATTTAGAAGGTCCTTCACACGCTCAGGTTCTGGCGGGCTACATTGAGGAGGCGGTATCATTTGCCGACAGCCATGCCATTCCCATTGATGCCATTGCCGTAAGCAAAGGACCGGGCTCATACACCGGACTGCGTATCGGTGTATCGGAAGCCAAAGGTTTGGCTTACGGACGTGATGCCAAGCTACTTTCAGTTTCGACACTGAAATTACTGACTGTTCCCTTGCTCCTGGGCCGCGAGGAAATTCCGGAAGATGCCTTGCTCTGCCCCATGATTGATGCCCGCCGCATGGAGGTGTATTGTGCCGTTTACGACCGAGCCCTTAACGAGGTGGAGCCAACCCGGGCGGTTATTGTTGAACCCGACACGTTCAACCACCTGCTCGACCAGCACCCGGTTTACTTCATGGGCAACGGGGCTGATAAATGCACCGAAACCATTTGCCACCCGAATGCACATTTTTTGCCGAACGTAAAGCCTTTGGCTAAACACATGATTCCATTGGCTGAAATGGCGATGGCTAAAGAGGAATTTGAGGATGTGGCTTACTTTGAACCCTTCTACTTGAAAGAATTTGTAGCCACAAAAAGTAAAAAGCTTTTGTAATATCACACTGAAATGGCCGAATTGAAAGAACAACACACATCGTCGATGCAGCAGTCTGCCAACGAACTTGACTATAACACTACGCGTACCCATCTGAAACTGCCGGAATACGGACGCTTGGTGCAGCACATGGTTGACTATGCCGTGACGATTGAAAATAAAGACGAACGTCAAAAGTATGCCGAAGCCATAGCCAATGTGATGATTGGCTTGAACCCAAAGATGAAGGACGTGACCGACTTTCAAAATAAAATTTGGGATCATCTGGCCTACATGGCTGACTACAAACTCGACATCGACTACCCTTTCGAAATTCACCGAAATGATGGTGAAAGAGTGCCGCCTTCAAAATTATCATATCCCAAAGGAAATATTCGTTTCCGCCACTATGGCCGACTGATTGAACGGGCCATGAACGAGTTGAAGGACATGGAAAACGGCTACGAACAGGAGGAACTGGTCAGACTGCTTGCCAACAGAATGAAACGTAACCTTGCCGACTGGAAAGGCGATGGCATCGAAGATTCGAAAGTGGCACGCGACATTGCTTACTATACCAACGGCAAAGTTGAACCCGACTTTTCACAACCCGGACAGCAACTCATGCAAATTGGCGAAAACAGTTTCCGAACTCGTAAGAACAAGGGTATTTTTTAAACGTATCACACGCTCTCCCATTAGCAGCATATAATTAAAATATGAGTACTTTTTTGATTGAAGGCGGTCATCGCCTGAAAGGTGAAATCACACCCCAAGGGGCTAAAAACGAGGCTCTCCAAGTGATTTGTGCCACTTTGCTCACAAGCCAATGCGTTCGCATTCAGAATATTCCCAACATATTGGATGTAAACAACCTCATTGCCCTGCTCGAAGAAATGGGAGTTAAAACGCAATGGCACGGCGAGGGGGATTGCAGCTTCTGCGCTGAAAACATCGACCTCAACTATTTGCAAAGCAACGAATTTTTAGAGCGTTGCTCGCGTCTGCGCGGCTCGGTGCTGTTAATCGGCCCGCTGACGGCACGATTCGGCATGGCTGTCATTGCACAGCCGGGAGGCGACAAAATTGGACGACGCCGACTGGATACCCATTTCTATGGTTTGCAAAAACTGGGAGCACGCTTTTTCTTCGACGAAAAAGCCGGCACTTACCACATCGAGGCTACCAAACTAAAAGGCACCTATATGCTGCTGGACGAAGCTTCGATTACGGGAACGGCCAACATCATCATGGCTGCAGTGCTGGCCGAAGGCACTACTACAATATATAACGCGGCTTGTGAACCCTACATTCAGCAGCTTTGTCACTTGCTCAACCAAATGGGAGCCAGAATTTCGGGCATTGCTTCGAATTTACTGACCATTGTGGGTGTAAACGAACTGCATGGGGCCGACCATCACCGCATCCTGCCCGACATGATTGAAATAGGTTCATTCATTGGCATGGGGGCTATGGTGGGCGATGGACTGACCATTCGCTGTGCCGGCGTCAAACAGCTTGGCATCATTCCCGAGGCTTTCCGCCGCTTAGGTATCAAACTTTATGTGAAAGGCGACGACATTCTGATTCCGGCACAGGAACATTACCAGATTGAATCGTTTATTGATGGTTCGTTCATGACGTTGGCCGATGCTCCGTGGCCCGGACTGACCCCCGACTTGCTGAGTGTGCTCATTGTCGTAGCCACGCAGGCCCGAGGTTCTGTGCTGTTCCACCAAAAAATGTTTGAAAGCCGCTTATTCTTTGTCGACAAACTCATCGAAATGGGGGCTCAAATCATTCTTTGCGACCCACACCGCGCTGTAGTGGTGGGACACGACAACAACATTCGCTTACGCGGAAAACGCATGGTTTCGCCCGATATCCGTGCCGGCATTGCCATGCTCATCGCTGCCTTGAGTGCTGAGGGTGTGAGCCGCATTGAAAACGTTGAACAGATTGACCGGGGATACGAATGTATCGAAAAACGTTTAAATAAACTCGGAGCGCACATTACCCGCATCGATAACTAAACGGAGCTTCGCTCTGATTTTCTACCTACAATTATTATGATTCGCGACAACGAAGTATTTAAAATAGGATACATATCGAAACAACGCGGTTTGCGCGGCGAGGTCGAAATGGTGTTTACCGACGACTGCTTCGACACGGGAAGTGCCGACTATCTGGTGCTGGATATGGATGGCATACTTGTGCCTTTCTTCTGGGAAGAGTACAGCTTTAAAAACAACGAAACGGCTATCCTGAAATTCGAAGAAATTGACAGCGAGGAGCAAGCACGCAAACTGGTGGGACACTCTGTTTACTATCCGAAAGAACATACAGCCGAAGCCGACGAAAACGAAGGAGCAACCTTGTCGTCGTACAAAGCCCTGACCGGATTCGCTGTTTACAATGCCCACGACGCACTGGTTGGTTCGATTGTTCATGTGGATGATTCGTCTGCCAACACGCTGCTGACCATCGAAACAAAGGATGGTTCGGACTTTATGTTTCCATTTCATAACGACTTTCTGCTTGGATTCGATTTACGCGAACGCTACGTAAAATTGGACATTCCGGAGGAGTTACTGCTTTTAAACCAATAAAAATGAAAAGAATTGCCATATTAGGCTCTACAGGTTCGATTGGTACACAGGCACTCGACGTGATACGCCAGCATGCCGACCTTTTCGAAGCCAATGTGCTGACAGCCGGAAACAATGCCGACTTACTGATTAAGCAGGCACGGGAATTTTTACCCAACGCTGTGGTTATTGCCAATGAGGATAAATACGAAATGGTAAAACAAGCTTTGGAGGATTTGCCCATCAAGGTGTTTACCGGCAGCGAGGCTCTTTGCCAAGTGGTGCAAAGCGACGAGGTGGACCTTGTGCTGACGGCTATGGTAGGCTTTGCCGGACTGCGCCCCACGGTGGCTGCAATCAAGGCGCACAAAGCGCTGGCTTTGGCCAACAAGGAAACACTGGTGGTGGCTGGCAGCATCATCGGACAATTATGCATCGAAAACAGAGTGCCTATTTTCCCTGTCGACAGTGAGCATTCGGCTATTTTCCAATGTATCAACGGCGAGGCGAACAATGACATAAGGCAAATTCTGCTCACTGCTTCAGGCGGTCCGTTCCGCAATTTCAGCAAGAGCGATTTGGAGCATGTTACGCTCGAACAGGCTTTGGACCACCCTAATTGGAAGATGGGGGCTAAAATCACGATAGATTCTGCCACCATGCTCAACAAGGGCTTTGAAATGATTGAAGCTCATTGGCTCTACCGTGTGCAGCCACGACAAATTCAAGTGGTTGTACATCCCGAGAGTGTCATTCATTCGGCTGTTGAGTTTTCCGATGGTGCAGTAATGGCTCAACTGGGCACACCGGATATGCGTCTGCCCATTCAGTATGCTTTCAGCTATCCTGACCGACTGCCGTTGCAGAGCGAACGTCTTGACCTTTTCTCTTTGGGCAGTTTGCATTTTGAACGACCCGACGAGGAGCGGTTTCCGTGCCTACGACTGTCGTACGAGGCCATTGAACAAGGGGGTAACATGCCTTGTGTGCTGAATGCGGCAGGCGAAGTGGCCAATTTGGCATTCCGACAGGAACATATTAGATTTATGGCCATTCCGCATATTATTGAGGATGCCATGCAACAGGCTCCCTTCATCGCTAAGCCTACGCTCGACGATTTATTCGAAACAGACAAGGTGGTGCGCAACATCGCTACGACTTTAGCCGGAAAGTACGCTAAGTAATCTGCTGAGCGACACTTTAATTTTATCACTCAAACATTTAACATTCACATTTGTGGAAGAATTCTTGATCAGAGCTTTACAGCTCATTCTCTGTTTTGCCCTTTTGATACTTCTTCACGAGGGAGGACATTTCTTTTTTGCCAAATTATTTAAGGTTCGCGTCGAGAAGTTTTGCCTTTTCTTTGACCCGTGGTTCACGCCTATCAAATGGAAACCCAAAAACAGCGAAACTACCTATTGCATCGGCTGGCTTCCTTTGGGTGGCTATGTAAAGATTGCAGGTATGATTGACGAGTCGATGGACACGGAACAAATGAAACAACCCGTGAAACCATGGGAGTTCAGAGCTAAACCGGCATGGCAACGTCTGTTCATCATGATTGGCGGTGTACTGGTTAACTTTATACTGGCTTTCATCATCTATGCTGCGGTTCTGTTTACCTGGGGCGAAACGTATATTCCTATTAAAAACTATACGCACGGCTTTAAGTATAACACTGAAGCACAGGATTTGGGATTCCGCGATGGCGATATTCCTTTGAAAACAGACACTAAAACCTTCACGAAATTCGATGGTAACATTTTCCGCGATTTGAGTGAGGCAAAGCAGGTTACAGTGCTCCGTCAGGGCAAGGAAGTTACCCTGTATATGCCGGGCGATTTAAACATGCTCGACATGATTAAGCACCAGCCGCGCTTTATCGAAGAACTCGTTCCTTCGCGCATCGACAACGTGAAGCCGGGCAGCCCGGCTGACAAGGCTGGCATCAAAGCGGGCGATAAAATCGTAGGATTTAATGGTAAACCTTTATCAACCGTAAATGAGTTCAACGTAATTCGTGGCAGCATGAATGATGTGCTTGCATCGGCCTCGCACGCTGACAGTATACGTTTACAGTCAGCAACGGCTTACGTCTTGCGCGCCGGTTCGCATACGGTTGACACGGTGAACATTAAGTTGGGAAGCGACTACACCCTGGGGATACAGTGGCATTTACCAATGCTCAAGGACTACAAGCGTGTGACGCGCCACTTCACCGTAATGGAATCAATTCCCGCTGGCATTCAGCATGGTTGGAATGTACTTTCGGGCTATGTCAACGACTTAAAATATCTGTTCACGGCTGATGGAGCCAAGAGCGTAGGTTCGTTTGGTGCTATCGGAAGTTTGTTCCCCACAGTTTGGGATTGGGCGCGCTTCTGGGAGTTGACTGCTTTCATCTCGCTCATTTTGGCTTTCATGAATATTCTCCCGATTCCGGCATTGGACGGTGGTCATGTATTCTTCTTGCTATACGAAGTTATTACGCGCAGACAGCCTAGCGATGCTTTTATGGAAAAGGCGCAAACAGTGGGTATGACGCTGCTATTATTGCTTATGGCTTTTGCCGTATTCAATGACTTTAGGAATTTTCTGTTCTAACGAACGGTTATAATTGTCGGAACAGTTTTTATACTACAAACGAAAAGGTCGGTAGGAAATCCGCATGGTTTTTCCTACCGACATTTATTTATAACAACCTTCTAAAACAGGAAAACAAAAAAGTCCTTTAAAAGAAGAGGATATCACGTGGAGTTTCCTATTCCATTAAAGGACTTCATCATTTTATCATCTATTGCTACAGCCAAACGCAGACTGAAGCAATGGTATGATTAAATAAGATATTGTGAAGAGATACTTTCGTTCTCCATTACTCGGCGAATGGTTTCGGCAAGCATATCGCTTACGGTGAGTTCCTTCACCTTCTTGCAGCTACCACGATAGGGGATGCTGTCGGTGAATACCATTTCGCTGAGGGCTGAAGCCTCAACACGTTCATCAGCAGGACCAGACATGATGCAGTGACTGGCAATGGCGCGAACGCTGTTGGCACCGTTAGCCATGATGAGGTCGGCTGCTTTGGTGATGGTACCGGCAGTATCTACGATGTCGTCAACCAAAACAACATCCATGCCCTTTACATCACCAATGATTTGCATATCGGCAACTTCGTTGGCTCTCTTACGGCTCTTGTTGCAAAGCACCATAGGACAGTCAAGATATTTGGCATACGAAGCAGCACGCTTAGAACCGCCAACGTCAGGACTTGCAATGCAGAGGTTGGGCAGGTTAAGGCTCTTAATGTAGGGGAGCATCACAGTTGATGCGTAGAGGTGATCGACGGGAACATTGAAGAAACCTTGCTCCTGATCGGCGTGAAGGTCCATCGTCATCAAACGGTCGATACCGGCTACACTAAGCAAATCGGCAACAAGCTTGGCTGCGATACTTACACGCGGCTTGCTCTTACGGTCCTGACGTGCCCAACCGAAGTAGGGAACTACAGCACAAATGCTACGAGCAGAAGCACGCTTAGCGGCATCAATCATTAAAAGGAGCTCCATCAAGTTGTCTGAATTGGGGAAGGTGCTCTGAACGAGAAATACGTCGCGTCCACGAATACTTTCCTCATAGCTAACTTCGAACTCTCCATCAGCAAATCTTGTTACCGTGAGGTTGCCCAGCGGACAGTCAAGTGCCTCACAAATTTTCTCAGCGAGGTAGCGTGATGCTGTACCTGAGAAAACCATAAATGAGCTATTGTTCATTGTTGTATAGTGAATATTGAGTGTAAAAAGGTTTCAAAGTCGTAGCAGAAACTTTATGCCGTAATCTGCCGGCAGGTTTCGCTCTGCGAATTGTTTCAGACAAGCAATCAGTCGGCTGCCTTGCGGAGTTTGCGGAAATGCAAAATCAATTCTTTAAAATCGGCAGTGGAATGAATGCTGAATTTATTCCAAATGTCGCCGAGTATGACTGCACCACCAAAACCAAGGTCTTTAACCTGCGCTATGTTATCGAGGTCGATGCCGCCTAAAGCCATAACCTTACGGTCTATCACCTTTTTGCTGGCCAATTCGCGCAAATCGCCCTGACTGAAGGTGGATGAATAATTTTCTTTCGAAATACTATCGAAAATGGGTGATAAGAACACATAGTCGCAAACCTTTTTGTGCATCATCACTTCATCGGCCGTATGACAGGAACAAGAAATGTGCCCTTTGTACTTTTGAGGCAACTCAGGGTTACGATGATTTAAATGAATACCTTTAAGATTGTATTCGTTCTTTAAATAGAAATGATCGTGAACAACAATACGCTTGCGATAGCTTTCGGGAATGAGCGTAAGCAGACGTTCTGAATATACGGGTTCCGTACTGGGTTTTCTGAGATGCAAAATCTCAAGCCCTTCATCGAACAAAGCGTTCAGAATCTGATGTTCTTCAACGAAAAAATACGGCGTGGTCATTAAAATCAGTTTCATGAGTCTGGCTTTTGAGAGCGTGACGTGCAACTTTTAACAGGAGTTGCAATAGGGGCAAAAATTGCTGCGCCAATGGTTTCGAAATCAGGCATAATTATTCGAAACTATGGATATGTTTTGATTTACTTCATCAAGAAACAGCACTTCTTTGCTGCAAAGGTACAATATTTAACGCATTTAAGGAAAGTATTTCTTACAATTTTATGAAGGACGGCACATAATAAGTAGATGTTGAAAATTAGTTTATATTATTCTAAGTGGATGTTCATCATCATTTTTACATTTGAACCAGCGTTATGGTGCCGTAGCTAATCGTTCTGTACTGAGGTATCGCCAGGCTTGGCGAAGCATTTTTCCATAAAAAACTGCCAAACAAAGCCAAGGGCTTGCCGGCTCTTGACTTTGTTTGGCAGTGTCGTTTAAAACATTAGCAACTTCGCGCCTTCGAAGCTGCGAACAGAACATTATGCGGCTATGGCGTATGCCACCCATGCGGCTAAATAGGCAAAAAGCGTTGTATAAACGGCTGTAAAGATGGCCCATTTCCATCCGCCACTTTCGTTCTTTATGGCTATGATGGTTGCAATACACGGGAAATAGAACAGCACAAATATCAGATAAGACAGGGCTACGGCCGGTGTCATATTGTTTTGCAACGCTGATAACAAATGGCTGTCGGAAGATGCATCGTCAGCATCGATTTCTTCGCCGGCATACATTACGGCCAGTGTACTTACAACCAGTTCCTTGGCACCAACTCCCGACAAAATGCCGACACTCATTTTCCAATCATATCCCATGGGCGAAAGCACCGGAGCTATGAAACGACCGATGCGCTCAAGATAGGACATGGTAGATTCGGCGGTCTGCGCAGGTTCTGCCGTTGCGATTTGAGGCTGCACGTCCGTTGCACCGTGCGACTGATTGGTTGACACGACGGTAGTTTCTGCCACAGCTGGGGCTTGTGATGATTCGGTACGAGGGAAATAGCTCAATGCCCATATAATAAGGGAGAATACCAAAATGATTCCACCCATCTTACGCAAATACTGTCGGCCTTTTTCCCACGTATGACGCAGCACTGACTTGGCTGTGGGCAGGCGGTAGGGAGGCAATTCCATCACAAACGGAAGGTCTTCGCCACGCATCAGAAATTTACTGAACAATCGGGCCATAATAATGGCTCCCAAAATGCCCAGAACGTAAAGGCCTAACATGACCCAAGCTCCGTAGCGCGGAAAGAAGGCACTAATGAGCACAACATAGATGGGTATGCGGGCTGAACAGGACATGAAGGGCAACACCAGCATCGTAATCAGGCGACTTTTGGGATTTTCGATGGTGCGGGTTGCCATCACAGCGGGTACATTACAGCCAAAACCCATGACCATGGGGATGAACGACTTGCCATGTAATCCCATGCGGTGCATAAACTTGTCCATGATGAAAGCTGCTCGGGCCATGTAACCCGTATCTTCGAGCAGGGATATGAACAAATAGAGTATCAAGATATTGGGCAGGAACACAATTACCGAGCCTACACCGCTGATTGCACCGTCGACTATCATGTCTTTCAATAGCCCGTCGGGCATCAGATAGTTGACAAAATCGGCAAATTTTGCGACCAGCCAGTCTATCCAATCCATAGGATAGGCTCCTAACATGAAGGTGACATAGAACACCAGGAACAGAAGGGTAAAGAATATGGGAAAGCCTAAATAGCGGTTTGTAACGATGGCATCTATCCGCTCTGAAAGACTTTGCCCCGACTGACGGCTTTGTTGGTGGTAAGTTTCACGCAGTGCACCTTGTATAAATCCGTATTTAGCATCGGTGAGTGCATTGTCGGGACTGTCATGCAATTCATTCTTTAACCGCAACGTTTCTTCGTATCGCACGGCTACCAATTCATCGTGTTCGGGCAAGGTTTCGACCAACTTTTGTGCTTCGGCGTCGCCTTCCAAAAACTTCAGTGCCAGATAACGCGTTGAATACTTAGAGCGCAACGACTGATTTTTCTGAAAAACCAACTTAATGCGGTCGATGCTTTTTTCGAGTTCAGTTCCGTGGTTTACATGAATGTGGCGAGCTAAGGCCTCATCCGTTTGATTTTCGTAAACTGCTATTACCTTTTCAAAAAGTTGACGCACACCATGTCCGGTACGCGAAATGGTGGGTACCATCGGAACACCTAACAAATTGCCTAGCTGGCGATAGTCCAATTTGTCGCCACTGCTTTCCAATTCATCATACATGTTCAGTGCCACTACCATGCGCTGATGCATATCAATCAGCTGGGTGGTGAGGTATAAATTTCGTTCGATGTTCGAGGCATCCACCACGTTAATGACCACATCGGGCATTTCGTCTATCAAATGCCGACGTACGTAAAGTTCCTCGGGCGAATAGGCTGAAAGCGAATAAGTTCCGGGCAAATCGACAATGCGGAAATTATATTCTTTTTCGATGGTGCGCTGACAAGCGGGCTTTTCGCCACAACAGGCACTTCCGAAAGAGCATCCGGCACAGGCGGCTGGCTTACATGACGTCTCCTTGACATCTGCAGAACCTACAGCAGGCACTTTTACCTTCAGGGTGAAAAATCCTTCTTTGGCTCCAACAGTTACACCGCTGTAATTACCTACATGCTCATGACCGCCCGAAGCGACATTGAACAAGGAGGTTTTACCGCAATTCGGATTGCCCACCAAAGCAACGTTGATAAAACGGCGCTTGTCGGCCGCCAACCGCTCCATCCGGCATTCTATCTGCATCTTCATTTCCTCGGTTTCATCTGCTCCCGAAGGAAGTGCGTGCAAAGAGCCGTCTGGATGAATGCGAGCATCGTTTTCGGCTTCAGCCTCGCTGATAACCTCTACAAGCTGGGCCTCTTCGCGACGCAGCGAAATTTTATAACCCATTATTTCATATTCTATAGGGTCGCGCAGAGGCGCATTCAATATCACCGTCACAGTCTTACCTTTTACAAAGCCCATCTCGACGATACGTTTACGAAATCCTCCATGACCCGCCACCTTCACAATTACACCGCGTTCGCCTGTATGTAAATCTGATAATTTCATTTGCTTATACGATTGTTTAAAAGGTAATCACTGTCATTATTTGCAACAGCATACCCGCACACTAACCCTAACCAATAAAAAATGCTTATAAGTAATTATTGAAAAATGCGATTTTTCGATACGAATGATATACTTATTCCTTGTAAGGAAGCATACACTGGTCGGGGTAGCCGCAAAAGGGTATTCCGAATGTAAGGTGCAAAATTACTTGCTTTATTGCACCTAACCAATACCTATTATAGGGTATTTGCCATTTTTACCCACAGATTACAGACATTTGTCCACTATTACGCGAATTACGCGATTTATCTCCCTGTTTCACCCACCCCGAAACTGCGTAAGTTTTTGTTTTTACAAAAATCGATGAAGGGATTTTTACATAACATTTTGTCATACTATGTATTATTTGTACTTTTGTTTGCATGAAATCGGCACTGCTCATTCATGCCGGTAATACATGTAATAGCGTCTGACAAGATGAAACCTACAATAGACTTTATTTTGGTTTACGAACCGCAAAATGCCCATTGCGCTGAAACCATCGAAACCATTCTGAATACGGACTGCGTCAATCAGTTGTTTCTGATTGCCGGAAACTCTGATGCCGCCCAGGATGCACAAGCTGTGACAACGCAGAATGCCAAACGGTGTAGCGTGCTGCAAACAGACAATGTTAATGGCACCAAGTTCCTACGGCTGATTGCACCCAAACTGGAAGCTAAATTTACGCTTTTTTACCTTAGTTCACACGACCTGAAGCTGGGTTATCGTGCTATAGAGCGTCTACTGCAAACAGCAGGATATCACACTGACAACTTTGCCGACAATGACCCAAATTCGGCCTTGATGCTTTATTCCGACCGTTACGACTCTAACGGCTTGCATCCCACAATTGATTACCAAACCGGATCGCTACGTGATGACTTCGACTTTGGTTCGCTGCAACTTATCAGAACTTCGGCTATACGCCATTTTCTAAACAACGGCCGGAGTCCGCGCTATCGCTTTGCCGGACTTTATGCCCTGCGCCTGTTTATCAGTTCAAAAGGGGAAATAGTGCATTTACGCGAACCGCTTTACAGCGAAATCGAAACAGACTTGCGTGTTTCCGGACAAAAGCAGTTTGATTACGTCAATCCGCGAAACAAGGAGGTGCAACAGGAAATGGAAAGAGCCTGCGCCGAACACCTGAAACAAATCGGAGCCTGGCTTGCACCTGACGAATTGAACGAACTGCCGGCTGATACTACGGTTTATCCGGTTGAAGCCAGCGTTATTATTCCGGTGCGTAACCGCGCCAGAACTATTTGCGATGCGGTAAACAGTGCGCTGAGTCAGCAGGCCGATTTTACGTTTAACGTCATTGTTATTGACAACCATTCAACCGATGGTACCACTGAGGCTTTGCTTCAATATGCACAAAACGAACAGGTCAAAGTGCTATGCCCCACTCGCCACGACTTGGGCATAGGCGGTTGCTGGGACTATGCTGTGCGCTCGGAATACTGCGGAAGGTTTGCCATCCAACTCGATTCGGATGACTTGTATGCTGCGCCCGACACTTTGGAAAGAATTGTCGCGACCTTTCAGCAGCAACACGCGGCTATGGTGATAGGTAGCTACCGCATGGTTGACTTTGACTTGAACACCTTGCCTCCCGGACTTATTGCTCACACAGAATGGACTGCCGAAAACGGACGAAATAATGCACTGCGCATTAACGGACTGGGGGCTCCACGTGCGTTCCGTACCGACATTTTACGACAAATAGGTTTCCCGAACACAAGCTACGGCGAAGATTATGCACTGGGACTCTGCTTTTCGCGTTATTTCCGCATAGGACGTATTTACGACGAACTATACCTTTGCCGACGGTGGGAGGGTAACTCAGACGCAGCCTTGAGCATCGAAAGTCAGAACCGAAACAATGCTTACAAGGATGCACTCCGCACCATGGAGGTTCAAGCGCGTCAGGCATTGGTCAAACGTTGGAATCATCCGCTTAACGAAGAAGAAATCAGTAAGTTCTTCGATTGGCAGCTCACCCGCTGGGACGAGGCACGCGAACGCTATGAAGCGCTGGCTTCACAGGTTCAAACCCGTGTTCTACCTCTGGAAGATGGCGAACTGCGTGTACAATACAATCCTTCGCGCATCGTGAGCACCGGTGCGAAGGTCGACAAGAAGTCATTGAAAGCCCGTCCTTGTTTTCTCTGCGAAAATAACCGGCCTGACACGCAGCGTGCCTTGCCGGTGATGGGAAGCATTGAGGTTTTGGTAAATCCATTTCCTATTTTGCCTCACCACCTGACAATTCCTACCCGCCGACATACGCCACAAGATTTCAACCGCTTTGCTTCTTTGCTCGACAAACTGGTCTGGCAACTGCCCAACTATGTTGTATTCTACAACGGTGCGCGCTGTGGGGCTTCTGCACCCGACCATGCGCATTTGCAGGCAGGTTCAAAGGGTTTGATTCCCATTGAGCGTGATTGGAAAATTTACGAAAATCACCTGGAACGCATTTATCCGTCGAACAAAGACGAGGAGGCTGAATTAGAGGAGTTGGGATATAACCCTAAAAACGGTGGTATTTTTTTACTCAAGGACTATGCTTGTCCGGCTTTTGTTGTGCAAGGACCTGCTGCCGAGAAAAATCCGCTGTTGCTCAACAAACTGATGAGTGTGATGCCTATAGAAGACAAGCGTACGGAACCTGACTTCAATTTGCTTTCCTGGCGACACGAAGGCGGACCTACGGCCGAAGACTACTTGGTTACTGTGGTTTTTCCGCGCCGCAAACACCGTCCTGATTGCTATTTTGCCAGCGGACGCAGCAAATATTTGGTGAGTCCCGGTGCTATCGACATGGGCGGATTGATTATTACACCGCGTGCCGAAGACTTCGAACGCATCACACCGCGAATAGCACAAAATATATTGCGCGAAGTAACTTTGAACGATGCAGATATTGCCAATATTGCTAAAAAACTGCATGGTGGAAAACGTAAAACAACTACACGCAATGAAACCGAAACCAAACTGACGGAACTGGTCAACGAAAATGTGACGGTTGGCATTATGCGTGCTTCAAAGATAAAGTTTACACTCAACGGAAACTTTACGGCTAAAGGCGAAACCATTTGTGGGGCGCAAGAAGCAGAATGTGTGGATGGTGGGGTGCTTTGGAACAACAACATTTACAGCGAATTGCTGCTTACACCCACCAACGATGATGCGACCTTTACGATTGAGGACGTAACCATCGGCATATCATTCCATTGGGAAAAACATGAGACACAAACCTTCAAGGGTAATTTACGCTTGATTGTCGACGAGGAAAAACTGGTTGTTATCAACGAATTGCCTGTCGAGGAGTATCTTGTCAGTGTTATTTCGTCTGAAATGAACGCTTCTTCCTCCATTGAGTTGCTTAAGACTCATGCAGTCGTTTCCAGAAGTTGGGTATACGCTCAAATGCTGAAACGCAGACAGGGCAACAACACAACTGCTTCCTTCTTCAGTTTTGCTCGCCATGGCGAAGAATTCATTCGCTGGCACGACCGCTCTGACCATACGCTCTACGATGTATGTGCCGACGATCACTGCCAGCGCTATCAAGGCATTACCCGTGCATACTTGCCTCAAGTTTGTTCGGCTGTAAAAGCTACAAAAGACAAGGTGCTGCTTTACAACGGCAACTTGTGCGATGCCAGATTTTCAAAATGTTGCGGTGAAGCAACCGAACAATACAGTTCGTGCTGGGAAGATAACGACTTTGAATACCTGAAACCTATTCGCGATTGGAACCATGCTACCCTGCCAGACCTCAGCAACGAAAAAGAAGCTGAAAACTGGATACGCTCAACTCCCGATGCTTACTGCCACACTGACAATAAAGAATTGCTGGCACAAGTACTCAACGATTACGACCAAACTACCACCGATTACTATCGCTGGCGCGTAGAACTCACTCAGGATGAGGCTTTACAGCTCATCGAAAAACGCACGGAACAAAAGTTTGGGGCTATTCTTGATTTGCAACCCGTTGAACGTGGAGCAAGTGGCCGACTGATCAAGTTGCGTGTGGTGGGCACAATCAACCGCATGATTGTAGGTAAAGAATTGGAAATCCGCCGTCTGCTTTCTGAAACCCATCTCTACAGTTCTGCCTTTGTCGTTGAAAAACAGGACATAGACCCGACTACTGGCATTCCT
>FR901738.1:0-13017 GCA_000437675.1 Prevotella sp. CAG:891 | reverse complement strand
CAGGACATAGACCCGACTACTTGCATTCCTGGAAAATTCATCCTTTTGGGAGCTGGCTGGGGACATGGTGTCGGCATGTGTCAGATAGGTGCAGCCGTTATGGCTTCGCAAGGCTTCGATTACAAGCAAATCCTCAGCCACTATTATCAGAACAGCTACATCAGCTCCCTGACTAAAGAGTAAGAACTATCGCAGTTTTTCCGTGAAACTAAATGGCTTCTATGGCATCTACACACAGCCCATGTAATTCTCATCTTTCATGAATTACATGGGCTGTCTTTTTTATTCCTCATTATTCTTTGGCTAAAACAATCTTGTCAAAAAGCACAGGCAAAAAACGAGAAAACCAAAAAAACTTATTACTTTTGCAAGGCTTTAACCCTAAAGCCAAAAATTCGTTGATAATCAATGCAATATTTCTTGTCAAAGTGGGTTTATTAAGAAGTTGAGATGATGTTTGGTATCTTGGCAATCAGCCCATGCAGAATCTCCAACATTGTCTGAACTTTCATTTTTTTTACCATAAAACATAGCATATAACAATATACTGATGTCAATAAAAAGAACACTTCTGATTTTTACCCTTATTTGGGGTTGTGCGTTCAATGTCTGGGCACAAACTGGCATGACCGACAACCAGGTGATGCAATACATGATTAAGGAAACGGAACGCGGCACGCCACGACAGGAAATTGTGACAAGCCTCATTGAACGCGGTGTTTCGATTGAACAAATCAGACGCATCAAAAAGAAATACGAAAAACAAAACGACGGAAGTGTTATTGGTGCCCGCGACATCAGCGGTTCAAAAGGTAAAAACCGCCTGCGTTCAAACAATGGTGACAAAAAAGAAGAACTTAAAGGTAGCTACCAACGCAAGCAAGAACGCAAAGAAATTGACAAAAGCAGTTTGTCGGAAAAACAAAGAAAAAAATTAGAACGCGAGGAAAAGAGCGAATACATGGACGAAATGGACGAGCTTTTGCCTGACTCGCTCGACCAATGGGATTTTCCTGAAGATGATTTCTATAAAGAAAAAGACAAAGAAAAGAAAATAAAAATTTTCGGTCATAATATCTTCAACAACCGCAAACTTTCGTTCGAACCCAACATGAATATTGCTACACCGCAGGACTATCGTTTAGGCCCTGGCGATGAGGTATATATTGACATTTGGGGAGCCTCGCAAGAACGTTTTGAAAGTACGGTTAGCCCTGAAGGTACCATCAATATTGAATCCTATGGTCCTGTACAGGTTGATGGTTTAACCGTTGCGCAGGCCAATCAGCGTTTACGCAATTCATTAGGCGCCCGCTATGCCGGTTCAAGAATCAAACTGACAGTCGGACAAACCAAAACTATCACGGTTGATGTGATGGGTGAGGTTAAAGTGCCGGGTACGTACACCCTCTCAGCTTTCTCTACAGTGTTCAATGCCTTGTACATGGCTGGCGGTATCAATGAAATCGGTACGTTGCGTAACATTAAAATCTTCAGAAAGGGTCGTCAGATTTCTACCTGCGACGTCTACGACTACATTCTGAACGGCAATATGAAAGGTAACGTCAGACTCAGTGCCGGCGATGTCATTGTAGTAGGTCCGTACGATTGTTTGGTAAACATTACGGGTAAAGTTAAACGCCCGATGTATTACGAAATGAAAAGTAAGGAGAGCATCGGTACACTCATTAAATATGCCGGTGGCTTTACGGGCGATGCTTATCAGGGTAGCATCAACCTGATAAGAAAATCCGGTGGTATGCTTTCCGTTTACTCTATCGACGACTTTGAACGCAATTCTTTCCAAGTAGCAGATGGCGACTCTGTATCTGTTGACAGTACACTGCAACGCTACCGCAACATGGTTGAAATAAAAGGTGCTGTAAACCGCCCGGGAATGTTCCAGGTTGATGGCAATATCACCACCATACGCCAACTCATTGAGGCAGCGGGCGGACTTACTGAGGATGCTTTCACTGCACGCGGAACCATTCACCGACGCAAGGCTGACCGAACACTCGAAGTCATTGCTGTTGACATTGCGGGTATTATGAACCACAGTGTAGCAGACATTGCGCTGAAAAACGAAGACGTATTCTTTGTTCCCTCGCAAAAATTGATGCAGGAAGAACGTATCCTGACTATCAATGGCGAAGTTAACTACCCCGGCGAATACGAATTTGCCGAAAACACTACTATCGAGGACTTCATTCTGCAAGCCGGTGGCCTCAAGGATGCTGCTTCTATGGTAAAGGTCGACATCTCGCGTCGTATGCGTAACCAGGATGCCACCCGCTCATCTTCACAAGTAGCTGAATCATTCAGCCTTTCACTCAAGGATGGCTTTGTTATTGATGGCACTCCAGGCTTCATTCTTCAGCCTTTCGACGAAGTTTTCGTTCGTCGTTCACCGGGCTATATCGAGCAGCAGCATGTAAAAGTCGAAGGCGAAATTGCATTTGCCGGAAGCTATGTATTAACCAATAAAGGTATGCGTTTGAGCGATTTGGTTAAAGCAGCTGGTGGTATTACTAAAGAAGCATATGCCTTAGGTGCCCACCTCGAACGAACCCTCACGCCTGCTGAAAAGGTGAAGCAACAAACGCTGCTGAAGTTTGCTGTCAGCGGTGACTCTGTGGATATGCGCAAACTGGATCTTGGCGACACTCAGCGTGTGGGTATTAACCTTGAAGAAGCCCTCAAAAATCCGGGTTCAAACCAATGGGACATTGTGTTGCGCGATGGTGACCGACTGGTTATTCCACAATATAACAATACGGTATCTATCAACGGACAGGTAATGTATCCTAACACTGTAGCTTACCGCGATAAAGCTAAGCTCTCCTATTACATTGAGCAAGCGGGTGGTTATGGTCAGCGCGCAAAATCTAAACGTGTGTTTGCAGTGAATATGAACGGAACGGTAACTCGTATTCGTTCTGCCAAAGACATTACACCCGGATGCACCATTCTGGTTCCGTCTAAACAACGACGAAAGGGCATGTCATTTGGCGAAATCCTCTCATTAGGTACAATGACTGCCACATTGGGTACAGTTATCGCAACGCTGGTGAAATAATTTAAAACAGCCACGTAATTTGAACAGGCAGGTAATAACCTCCTTCTTCACCAACTTAATGAACATGATATGGCAATAAATGCTGTCTATTAAGTTCTTACTCTTTTAATCGCTAATCGGTCTGCATATATTCAGAGCAGACTGATTAGCGATTGACTTGTAAGTAGGTCATGACTGAACCCTTACATGTCTCATTCCAATTTTTCAAACACCATCTTAACAAATACTCAGCCTATGCCATCGTTAAAGACCAATGTGCTGCTCAACCTCATCAACACTTTCACAAGTATTCTCATGCCGGTTGTGACATTTCCTTATGCCACTCGCGTCTTGGGATTGGAAGGTATAGGCATTATCAACTTTCAGGCTTCCGTATCCAACTACATCGTATTGATTACCGGGCTCGGCATACCTATGTACGCAGTGAAGGAAGTGGCACGTTACCGCGATGACATTCGAAAGCGAAATTTATGCGTACTTGAAATTACCACTTTAAGTTTGTTACTCTGTCTGGTCGGCTATGTAGCAGCTATATTGCTGGGCTGTTTCGTTCCCAGAATACAGGAAAACCTACCCATATTCGCCATTTTCAGTCTGACTATTTTCTTCACTGCTATTGGCGTAAACTGGTTTTACCAAGCCATCGAGGATTTTGTATTCATCACCATCCGAGCCATTGTTTTTAAAGTATTGGTAGCCGCCAGTTTGTTTATATTCGTCCATTCTGCCGACGACTTAATCAGCTATGCCCTCATCATGGTTTCATTGGCTGTAGGCAACAACTTCATCAATTTCATCCATCTTCGCAAATACTTTAAATGGAAAGATTTGGAATGGAAAAAGATGAACATCGTCCGTCACATAAAGCCAACTCTTCAAATTTATCTGCCATACATCATCACCAATATCTATGGCAACCTGAACATCGTGATGATCGGATTCATGCAAAGCGATGCTGCAGTAGGTATCTACACGGCTGCTAACAAACTGACATTCGTCGTACTGACTGTTGTCACTTCGTTAAGCGTTGTTCTCCTTCCTCGCTGTTCAAACCTGATAGAGAAAGGCAATCTGACAGAATTCAAGCAGATTTCCCTTAAATCCATCCACTTGGTCATAGCTACAGCCCTACCGGCAGCTACGGGAATGATGTTATTGGCCGACCCATTGGTCCGTTTGTTTTGTGGCTCCGCATTCGGAGCATCAGCCGAAGTGGTTTACACAACCGCACCGGTTATTTTGTTAATCGGACTTTCAAATGTAATCGGCATTCAAATATTTTACCCCGAAAACAAAGCCAAATTCGTTATTTTCAGCACCTTAGGGGGTGCAATTATCAATATGCTGCTTAACTTTGCACTCATTCCGCACCTGTCGTATATGGGTGCAGCATATTCCACAATCATCGCTGAACTATGCGTCTTAATCATACAATATGTATTGGGACGTAAATATGTTCCATTTAGCTTCAAGGACCTGAAGATACTGAATTACATCATAGCCTCAGTACTTATGGGCGGAGGCATCATCCTCACCAACGCCTGTATTGACTCTATGACTATCTCTTTCTTTACCTGCGCAGCCATCGGCACATTTATCTATGCAGCCACACTGCTCTGTTTGAAAGATGCCATCATGTCAGACATTGTGCGATATGCCGCAAAACTCATTCCTCATAAAAACGGTAAATAATAAGGCACACCGCACAACACTTGATTGTATCACGAAGCCTGCACCGTCTGAGGATGCAGACCCGTGTCCACAGCCACCACCTAAGCAGTATCCTATCTTTGACAACAGGTTATGCTTGGACCTTACAACGTAAAATTCATACACAATGATATCTGTTTGTATTGCCAGTTACAATGGCGCTGACTATATTCTTGATCAGTTAAAAAGCATTTTGCCTCAACTCAGAGCGAATGACGAAATCATCGTTTCAGATGATCATTCTACCGACGGAACGCCCGATTTAGTCAGAAGTCTGAACGATTCGCGCATCCGTTTGGTTGAAGGCCCATGCAAGGGATCACCCATACCCAATTTTGAATATGCGCTGAGTTTGGCCCAAGGCGACTACATCTTTCTGTCCGATCAGGACGATTGTTGGATGCCCAACAAAGTAGCCACCTCAATCGAAGCCCTCAAAAAAGGTTACGATCTGGTCATTACAGACTGTCAGGTAACAGACAAGAATCTCAACGTCTACGCCCCCTCCTTCTTTACCCTTAACAAAACACGCCAAGGCAAGTACTACAACTTATATATCAAAAATGGTTATTTAGGAGGATGTATGGCATTTACCAAGCGTTTGCGCGATGCCGCCTTACCTTTTCCCACCGACATTCCGATGCACGACATCTGGATTGGCAATGTAGCTGCATTTTATTTCAATGTGCTATTCATTAACCAAACTTGCAGCTACTTCAGAAGAACAGGCAATAATGTTTCAACTTCAGCTGGAAAAAGTAAAAACAGTCTGTCAACCAAGATTGCCATACGCCTTAAAGGCACGCGACAACTGCTGCAAATCAAAAAGCGCGTAAAAAGGCTGAAAAAGTCTGACATCTAATCACTACATACCCATCAGTAAAATTCTATATCTGAAAAATACATCATGGAAATATTACACGAAATAAATCTGGCCCGCTTTTGGAAACTGTTTTTGTCGTATAAAAAAACATTCATCATTGTATGGATTGCAACTGCAGCCTGGGCCTTAATGATTGGCTTCAGCATACCCCGAACCTATATGTCTGAAGTAAAACTTGCCCCCGAAGCAAGCAATACCCCCGACATCGGCGCCCTCGGATCTATCGGTTCGATGATGGGACTTAAGATGGGTGGACTTACCGGCGATGATGCCATCGTACCTACACTCTACCCCGACGTACTTCAATCGCCAGACTTTATGCTCGACGTGCTGAATATCAAAGTAAGCACAAAAGACGGTAAAATCAAAGACATGCCCTACAAAACCTATCTGACCAAACACTGCAAAGCAGAATGGTGGAATGCAAGTATGGCATGGATTGTGCGCAAAATCCTTCCTCCCAAAAAGGAAAAGAGCATCTATCCCTCAAAAGACGGACAAGGCTCGCAGCTCATCATGCTTTCAAAAGAAGACGGCGAACTGCTTAAACTCTTGAAAAGTTGCATAGACTGCAGCACAGACAAAAAAACAGACGTCATCTCTATTCAGGTTGTCGATCAGGACCCGCTCGTAGCAACCATCCTTGTTGACTCCATCAGCGAACGTCTGCAAACCTTCATTACGAACTATCGTACAAAGAAAGCGCGCGTTGAACTGAAGAATATTCAAAATCTTCACAACAAAGCCTACGCAGAATACCAGAAGGCTCAAAAGGAATATGCACAGTTTGCTGACACCCATACCGACCTCGTGCTCAACGAATACAAGGTCAAGGAAGAATATCTGGAAAATGATATGCAGCTGAAGTTCAACGTCTACTCGCAGCTTTCGGCACAACTCCATGCCACTGAAGCCAAGGTGATGCAACGCACACCGGTTTACACCACCATTCAGGCTGCCATGGTACCCTACAAACACATTGCCCCCAAGAAGCTCACCATTCTGCTGCTGTATTTAATCCTCAGCACCTTTGGTTGCTTTGTTTGGGTGTACTATAAAGACCGTAAAAAAGAAGAAAAGCAGCATAGCCCCCTTGCCGAATAATCAAAGTCGGGCTTTGCAAACTGAATACCCAATGCTTTGCGTCAGATGATTGAACTGCATTCACTCCCCAAAGAAGTACGCAATTCCAGTCTGCCAAGCATTACATTCAGCCATTTCACACTGCATATATTGTTATAGCTATGCTCGATTATATTCCAATCATCCTTATACTTGGCTGGACAGTATTATACTACAAGGTGCGCGAAGTTTTCGCCCCCTGGAGTATCATGTTGCTGGTATGGATAGCAGTCGTTTCGGCCTATGCCTATTTAGATCATGGTCTGTACAAAACGAGTGATGACTTTTCCCCAGCTATATTGCTTTGGTGCTCATCGTTCAGCATCGTCGGCTATATCGTATACAGACTGACCCCTGCCAACACATCGCCCGAATGGGAAACGAACCAAACGATAGTGAAGTTTTTCACCATTTTGGCTCTCATCATCACCCCAGTTGCCCTGTACAAAGCAGCCTCTTTCGCACTAAGTTCCGGCACAGACAACCTAATGTACACCATGCGCGATCAGGTGATTGACAAAGACAGCGGTTTCTCGTTAGGCCCCATCATGTACTTTGTTCACGTGGTGTACACGCTGTTGATTGTGTCGGCCGATGCCGAAAAACACTGGAACAAATGGTTTTTCCTTCTCTGTTTGGGAATCAACCTGCTATTCTTCTTCATCATCATGAGTAAGTTGGTACTGTTCATCGGTATCCTCTCCACACTTTATCTGTGCTACGTACATAAGCGTATCAAGCTCCGTACCATTGGCATTACAATGATTGCCTTTGTCATTATAGCCCTGCTGTTTACCCAAACGCGCGCAACAAGCAGTGGCGATACCGACGACACCTTTACGTTTGCCGAACTTCTTGCCATGTATCTGCTTTCACCCATACCGGCATTCGGCTTAGAGAATCCCTGTTCATCGCCAATCTGGGGTTACGAAACATTCCGCCCCGTATACAATATTTTGAGCGGACTCGGTTTATATCACGGCCAACTTTTCGACCTCGGCCGCGTATTCGTAGCCGTACCTATTCCGACCAACGTGTTCACCACCATGTCGCCCTACTACAACGACTTCGGTCTGCAAGGAATTGCCGTATTAGGAGCCATTGAAGGGGGTATCATCTCCTTTATCTACAAAAAAGGAAGCACAGGTCACACACTCGCCCGCAACCTCTACGCCTTTCTGACAGCCGGAATTGCCCTGCAATATTTCGACGACCAGTTCTACCTGGCCATATCAAACATACTGCAAATGGCTGTTCTCATTTTCATCTTCCACATCAAACCTGTTTGGAAGCCCGACCAAAAGTTTCTCATCAAGCAGTCATGAAGTCCATATTCCCCATCATCGTCATCTACAAAGTGCAGTTGGACGAATCCATCTCGTATCAGAGCCTTGTTCGCCCTAATCAGTTTGCTGAATTCCTTGTCTACGACAATTCGCCGGCATCCTACCAGCAAAACGAAGCCGCATTGCCTGCAGGAGCCATTTATGTGCGAAACACGAACAATGGAGGTTTATCCGAAGCATACAACCAAGGAGCTGAGATTGCCCGCGAAAAGGGATATAAACGCGTTCTGTTACTTGACCAAGATACCTTCTTTGCAGAAGGGACTCTGGCACATTACCTTGAATATATTGATTATCCCGGCATCGTAGCACCAGCCATCATCACGAAACAGGGCGCAAACTTTTCGCCCGTCGATATCAGCGGATGGACACCCAAAGGTGCCACAGACATAAAAGCCGGAGAAATATCTCTCTTTGAATATGCATTAGTCAATTCGGGCTGCTGCATACCCGTTTCACTGTTTACGCAAAGCGGTGGATACGCCCCTGCCGTAAACCTCGACTTCTCAGACTTCCAATTTCAGATAAACATACGCAAACAGCAAGCACAAGCACTTGTTATGTCAGGTGAACCTGCTGTACAGGATTTTTCAAACGACTGCCGAGAAATTGGCAAGATACTGCCCCGATACGACCTGTATCTGCAATGCGCACATCATTTCAAAGCAGACAGTGCAACAAACAAACTGAAACACGAATATATTGTATTCCGCCACACTATAGCCCTATTGCTCCGTACAAAGAGCATGCATATCCTCAAAAACTACGTAAGCAAATACTTACTTAAAAAATAGGAATATAACGAACGAAAATTGTCATTCCATCATTTTGAACAAACGGTCTGCACCTGCAAAGTAGTTTCGTTTGAAAAGCAATAACAATAAGAGGATGAAAGAAATGCTGCTACCCCACTCCTCTTTGCTACTGCGCCGAAAAAATCCCAACATATTTCAATGCTGCAACTCCTTTGTGCAGCTAAAAAAAGCCTCTTTGAACAGTACGAACCCGTTCAAAGAGGCATAATTTTTTTATATGTAGTGAGCGATTACTCAGCGCGGAGCGTAAAACGCTTGAAGTCTACAACAGTAAGTTCAGCATCGGCAGCCTTGAGGTACTCAGCAACCGTAACCTTGCTATCCTGGATGTATTCCTGGTTGAGGAGGCAAGATTCCTTGAAGAACTTCTTCATACGGCCGGCAGCGATGTTCTGAATCATCTGCTCGGGGAGGTTGGCAGCCTTCTGCTCAGCAGTAGTAGCCTTGAGCTGACGGATTTCAGCAGCCTGTTCCTCAGTGATTTCACCCTTGCGGATACCTTCTTCGAGGTGTTCTTCGCTTTCAGCGATGTAGAGGTTGAAACCAGCCTTCTTCAAAGCAGCTTCAACAGCCTTAGCAACCTGCTCTTCCTTCGTCTTTTCAACGGCAACCTTCATTTCCTCGTCCTTCACATTCTGAGGAACGCTTTCTTCGTTCAAGGCAATGGGGTTCATAGCAGCAACCTGCATAGCTACGTTGTGAGCTTCTTCCTCAGCAGGCTTGTTAGTCTGTACCATGGTGCAGAGCATGTGGCGGTTCATGTGGTCATAGATAGACACATTTTCGCCTTCGATGAAGCAGTAGCCATCGAGTTCCATCTTTTCACCGGTGATACCGCTGCGGTCAGTTACAGCTTCAGCTACAGTGTGGGCACCGAGCATGAGCGCATTCACTTCTTCGAGTGATTTGCACTTGTTGGCAACAGCCAAGTCGAGGATGTCCTGAGCCAATTTTACGAAATCGGCATTCTTAGCAACGAAGTCAGTTTCGCACTTGAGGGCGATGATGGCAGCAAAGCCGTCAGCCTGCTTCACGAGCACAGCACCTTCAGCAGCTTCGCGGTCAGAACGCTTAGCAGCAACAGCCTGACCCTTTTTGCGAATGATTTCGATAGCCTCTTCGAGGTTACCGTTAGACTCAGCGAGTGCCTTCTTGCAGTCACCCAAACCAGCACCCGTCATGGTGCGGAGCTTCTTGATATCTTCTAATCCTACTCCCATTTTGGAAATACTTTTGGAATTAAACTTTTTATTAAAAAAAACAATTCTTAGTTTCAAGAGTAATGCCGTAAAGCTACCTTTTAGTCGATATCGGCAAAAACTAACCTTACTACCATTAACCTTAAAACTAAGAATTTGAAATGCTTATAATTACTCAGCAGCCTCTTCCTTAGCGTCAGCTACAGGAGCTTCTTCCTTTTCAGCACGAGCCTTTTGAGCGCGCTTACGGGGAGCCTTAGCAGCTTCGCCTTCACCGGCAGCTTCAGCGTCAACCTTTTCAGCCTTACGTTCCTCAACACCTTCGGCAATAGCACCGCAGAGAGCGTCAAGGATTACCTCGATGCTCTTGTTAGAGTCATCGTTGGCAGGGATGAGGTAGTCAACAACGTTGGGATCAGAGTTGGTATCAACGATACCGAACACGGGGATACCCAGACGGTGAGCTTCCTTCACTGCAATGTGCTCTTTGCATACGTCAACAACGAAAAGAGCAGCTGGCAGACGGGTAAGGTCGGCGATTGAACCGAGGTTCTTCTCCAACTTAGCACGCTGACGAGAAATCTGGAGGATTTCGCGCTTAGAGAGGTTAGAGTAAGTACCATCAGCCATGAGTTTGTCGATATTGGCCATTTTCTTCACAGCCTTGCGGATGGTGGGGAAGTTGGTGAGCATACCGCCCGGCCAACGCTCCGTTACGTAAGGCATGTTCACAGATTCAGCCTTGTCGGCTACAACCTGCTTTGCTTGCTTCTTAGTAGCTACGAAGAGGACACGCTTGCCCTGTTTTGCGATTGCTTTCAAAGCCTCAGCGGCTTCGTCAATCTTAGCGACGGTCTTGTGAAGGTCGATGATGTGAATACCATTGCGCTCCATGAAGATGTAGGGAGCCATAGCGGGATTCCACTTACGTTTCAGGTGACCGAAATGACAACCGGCCTCCAAAAGGGTGTCAAAATTTGTTCTGGACATTGTTTCAGAATGTTTGATAATTCGTTTACTTTCTTTGTTAGTTGAAGTTGTTGATTTTAACCGTTATCGGTTTTCAACCAGCCTTCGGGTAGTTCAGCAGAAGTCCCGAAGGTTTAGATACTAAACGTAAATCCAGCAGCAATAGCCGAATATTACATTGCGATTGCCGTTTGCGGTACAAGTGCCAAATTAAGCAGCAAACTGTGCAGCAAACTGCAAAATTAACGCTTGCTGAACTGGAAGCGGCGACGTGCTTTGGGCTGACCGGGCTTTTTACGTTCAACGGCACGCGGGTCGCGAGTCATGAAGCCTTCAGCGCGGAGAGTTTTCTTGTCGTCAGCGTTGATTTTAACGAGAGCACGAGCGATAGCCAAACGAAGAGCCTGGCTCTGACCCGTAAATCCACCACCGCAAAGGTTAACCTTGATGTCGTACTTTTCAGCCACGTCAAGAAGAGCGAGGGGCTGCTTTACAACAAACTGCAGGATGGGAGAGGGAAAATAGTCAGCAAGATCTCTCTTATTAATGGTAATTTTGCCAGTACCTTCAGTTACATAAATACGGGCGATGGCGCTCTTACGACGGCCTAATGCATTAATCATTTCCATTACTGCTTAGCTTATTTAAGAAGGTTAATATCAATTGCCTTGGGGTTCTGAGCTGCTTGAGCGTGTTCGCTACCTTCATAAACATAAAGGTTGGTAAGCAACTTTGCACCGAGCTTATTCTTCGGGAGCATGCCCTTAACTACGCGACGGAAGAGTTTGTCTGCACCGTTAGGCTTAGCCATGATGCTAGCGGGAGTGTGCTCACGCTGACCACCGGGATAACCAGTATAGGTATAGTAAACGCGATCAGTCCACTTCTTACCGGTGAGCTGAATCTTGTCGGCGTTGATAATGATTACGTTGTCACCACAGTCTACGTGCGGAGTAAAGTTGGGTTTATACTTACCGCGCAGCAGTTTGGCAACTTTGGTGCAAAGACGACCGAGAACCTGATCTGTAGCATCTACTACAACCCAATCCTTCTGTACAGTCTCTTTTTTAGCAGAAATGGTCTTGTAACTTAAAGTATCCACTTTTGTTTGTTTTAAAAATTGTAACTACTAATTTATCTTTTTCCGAGGGCTTACCTAACCGTCACGTTCCGGCCAATAAATACGAACGTAACTATTAACCCTTGGTACGACAGACAGTGCTGTCAGATAATAATCGGCGTGCAAAAGTACCAATTTTTTCATTCATGGCAAATATTCCGCACATCTTTTTCTATTAATTTCTTCAAAATCATGGGTTTTAAGCTATTTACCAAGTTTAAAACCCGCAAAATCACCCCTTTTCTTGACATTCTCTACACACCATTGTTGTCCAAAGTACTCAATCCAGAATTTAACCTTTAAACCAACAAGCAGCGATTCCACAAATCATCCATGAATGTAATAGATTCGACACCACCCTCTTTACCTAAAATATCTGTTCACTGTTATTACCACCATTCTATAGTTACCCATCTGCTTTAAAAGTATCAACTCCGACAGATGGAACAAAATAAAATCATCTTGAGCAAAATACAAAATTAAACCATCACCTTACAACCTTATCACTTCACACTCAAACACAACTACACAGCTTTAATATATAAGTAGGTGTTCAAAAATATTTTTACATTTGAATTGCGTCATTGTGCCGTAATTATTTATTCTGTGCAAATGTCAGTGCAAACCGAATGCAGAGCGATGAGAGCTTGCTCTCAATATTTTACTGAGATACAGCCTGATTTCACAAGGTAAATGCGGTGCAAGAACATGACTCAATGTAAAAATAATTACGAACACCTACTTAGTCGTCCCTTAAAAAGCCCATTTTTGCGA
>FR901737.1:28547-30645 GCA_000437675.1 Prevotella sp. CAG:891 | reverse complement strand
GAATTAGTTCCGAGCTAGTTTCAACTAAAAAAGCGTTAACACACAGAGGCGCGGAATCGGGAACGGGAGGTGGGGCAAATGGGGAAAGAAGCGTGCTACAAAAAACACTAAAGCCCTGAGGCACACCGCTGAGGATGTGCCTCAGGGCTTTGGGCACTTTTACTTGGGGAAATGACAAGCTGGAGAGGGGCGACGGAGGGGCTATTAGAAGTAGCCTTCGCGTTTCTTTTGCTCCATCGAAGCATCCTGGTCGAAGTCGATGACGCGGGTGGTGCGTTCGCTCTTCGTGGTGGTCATCATTTCCTCGACAATCTTTTCGATGGTGTCGGCTTCGCTCTCGATGGCTCCGGTGAGGGGCCAGCAACCTAAGGTGCGGAAACGGATTTTACGCATCTCAATCTGGTCGCGGTACTGTTCGGGCAGGCGGTCGTCGTCGGGCATGATGATCTGGCCGTCCATCATGACAGTGGGGCGTTCCTTGGCAAAGTAAAGGGGAACGATGGGGATGTTCTCCAAACGGATGTATTGCCAAATGTCGAGCTCGGTCCAGTTTGACAGGGGGAATACGCGGATGCTCTCACCTTTGTGAACACGGGCGTTGTAGATGTCCCACAACTCGGGACGCTGGTTCTTGGGGTCCCACTGGTGGAATTGGTCGCGGAAGGAGAAGATGCGTTCCTTGGCGCGGCTCTTTTCTTCGTCGCGGCGGGCTCCGCCAAAGGCGGCGTCGAACTTGTGCTTGTCGAGGGCGTGGAGCAGGGCCTGGGTCTTCATCAGGTCGGTGTGTACCTTCGAACCGTGGGTGAAGGGGCCTACGCCGGCATGAAAGGCTTCCATGTTGCTTTCGACAATGAGGTTCCAGCCGTGTTCCTTGGCATACCAGTCGCGGAACTCAAGCATTTCCTTGAACTTCCACTTGGAGTCGATGTGCATCAAGGGGAAGGGGGGACGACCGGGGGCAAAGGCTTTTTCGGCCAAACGTACCATGACGCTGGAGTCCTTGCCAATGCTATAGAGCATTACGGGATTTTCAAACTCCGCTGCCACTTCGCGGATGATGTGAATGGACTCGGCTTCGAGTTCCTTCAGGTGGCTCAAACTATAATTTTCTGTCATGACAGTGTGTTATTCTGTGTTTTATTGCCGATTGGGGCAGTTTACATGAGCAAAGGTAGGCATTTTTCGTTGATAATGCTTACTTTTGCTTAAGCGAAATTGGGCTGTTGGGCTATGAATGGCTGTTTGCGGGCTCTGGGCTTGCGTCAGGCCGTGGTTCAATGTTTGCCTTTACGCTGTGTGGCGGGTTGGGCGTTCTCTGCTGAGGGAGGGGGCACGACCCGTTTGACTGTTATATTTTATATCTCTGATTTTCATGAAAGGTTTACACATTATCACGCCGGTGAAGGACTCGATTGATTCTACCCTCGAAACAGTGAGGGCTATCAAGGCGTCGAAACTCTCGGTTCCGTATAAATACACGATTTACAATGATTTTTCAACGCCTGAAAATACGGCGCGGCTGACGGCTGCGGCTCGGGAATTGGGCTTTGAGCTGGTGAATCTGTGCGACTTGACGTCGCACCCGTCGCCTAACTATTTGCTGGTGCTGCAAAAAACGCAGCGCGAGGCGCTGGAGGCGGATGCGGGGCTGCTGATTGTGGAAAGTGACGTTATCGTGGCTGAAAATACGCTGCAGGACTTGTACGATGGGGCCTTACAGCGGCCTGACTGTGGCATCGCGGCTTCGGTGACGGTGGACGATAATGGGGCTATCAACTACCCGTACCTTTATGCCAAGGGCTTGGAGAACCGGGTGGTCGACGTGAAAAAGCATTGTAGCTTTTGCTGCTCGCTGCTGACGCCGCGCTTGCTGGCGGCTTACTCGTTTGAGGAACTGAACCCTGAAAAAAATTGGTTTGATGTGACGATTTCGCATGAATCGGTGGCGCACGGACTGCATAACTACTTGTTTACGTCGCTGCCGGTGATTCACCGTCCGCATCAGAGCCGCCCGTGGAAGCAGCTGAAATATACGAATCCGCTGAAATATTACTGGCTGAAATTTACAAAGGGGCTGGATAAGATTTGAAGTCGTCTG
>FR901737.1:13729-28470 GCA_000437675.1 Prevotella sp. CAG:891 | reverse complement strand
CCTTAATTTTTGAGGCGTTTTTGGGCCTTGAAGAAGGAGTGTAGCGAGCTACACGACTGATGAAAGGTCAAAAAACGACCAAAAAGAAAGGTGAAGATTGAATTTAGAAGAGATAAATCTCCAAATCAAATCTTCGTCAGAAAAGTTTAGATGACTTCTTAAGGCTGAAAAAGAATTTTGAACACTTACATTTAAATAAGGTTGAAAATGAACAGAATTACTGGCAAACATTGGGTGGCGCTGTGGCTCTGCCTTATGGCTTTTGTGGGGATGCGGGCGCAAAACGCAACGGATTCGCTGCAACACGAGGTGCTGATTGAAACTACAATGGGTCGAGTGCGTGTGACGCTGTACAACGATACGCCGAAACATCGCGACAACTTCCTGAAACTGGTGCGCGAGGGTTACTACGATGGCTTGTTGTTTCACCGCGTTATTCCGGGCTTCATGATTCAGGCGGGCGACTCGGCTTCGCGTCATGCCGTGCCTGAACAGAAATTGGGCGACTCACCTGAGGCTTACACCATTCCGGCTGAAATTCGCTTTCCTGAACGCTTTCACAAATGTGGGGCGCTGGCGGCTGCACGCGAGGGCGACGAGGTGAATCCGGAACGTGCGTCGTCGTCGACGCAGTTCTACATCGTGAACGGCCGAATGTTCGACGATGACCAGCTGGCGGCTGCGCAGGAGTACCTTGACGAACAAACGGGTGGAAAAATTAAACTGACGCCTGAGGTGAAGGAGGTGTATCGCTCGTATGGGGGTGCACCGCACTTGGATGGGCTGTACACGGTGTTTGGCGAGGTGATTGAGGGCCTTGACATCGTGGACCAAATTCAGTGGGTGGAGCGCAACGCTGATAACCGCCCGAAAACGGATGTGCGCATCGTACGGGCTACGGTGGTGAAGTGAGGCCTGAGCCAGTGGGGAGATGTTTTAAAGCTCTGCCTCTGCTTGAAATAGGAATTCGGCTATACGGATTGCAGAAGAAACAAAAACAGCCGGAGTGCATGTTGAATGAACATGTCGCTCCGGCTGTTTTTTGTATATGTTCAAAAAAGAATGGGTCGGTATGTGAAGAAAAAAATGCTGTTCGGCCTGGCACCGATGATGCCGGTTCCGAACAGCAAAGCGTATTAGGCAATATTATTCAGCCTTAGCTTCTTCGGCAGTAGCTTCAGTTGCAGGGGCTTCAGTTGCGGGAGCCTCGGCAGCTTTTTTCTTGCTACGACGGGTACGAGTGGCTTTCTTCTTGGTCTTAGCCATGTTCTCGTCGAAGTCAACGAGTTCGATGAAGCACATCTCAGCACCATCACTCGGACGGAAACCGGTTTTGATTATACGAGTGTAGCCACCGGGACGGTCGAGCACCTTGCTGCGAACTTCGCGGAAGAGTTCAGAAACAGCAACCTTGTCCTGAAGGTAGCTGAAAACTACACGACGAGAGTTTGTAGTGTCGTCCTTGCTCTTGGTGATCAGGGGCTCAACATACTTCTTCAGCGCCTTAGCCTTGGCCAGAGTCGTAGTGATTCTTTTGTGCATAATCAAAGAGCAGGCCATGTTCGAAAGCATAGCAACTCTATGAGAAGCAGTACGGCTCAGATGGTTGAATTTTTTATTGTGTCTCATTTCAGATGTTAATCTTTATCTAATTTATACTTAGAAATATCAGTTCCAAACGAAAGATTCAGACTCTCGAGCAAATCATCAAGCTCAGTGAGCGATTTCTTACCGAAGTTGCGGAACTTGAGGAGGTCGTTCTTGTTGAACTGTACGAGTTCGCCAAGGGTTTCGACGTCGGCAGCCTTGAGGCAGTTGAGGGCACGAACAGAGAGGTTCATGTCGACGAGCTTCGTCTTGAGAAGCTGACGCATGTGGAGTACTTCTTCGTCGAACTCTTCATTGTCGGTCTCAGCCTTATCTTCAATCGTGATCTTTTCGTCAGAGAAGAGCATGAAGTGGTAGATAAGGATTTTAGCTGCTTCCTTAAGAGCGTCCTTCGGGTGAATGGAACCATCCGTAGATATTTCAAGCACAAGTTTGTCGTAGTCGGTTTTCTGCTCTACACGGAAAGGCTCTACGGTGTACTTGACGTTACGGATAGGAGTGTAAATTGAGTCGATAGCGATTTCGTTGATTTCCTTGCAGAATTCACGGTTTTCGTCGGCAGGGACGTAACCGCGACCTTTGTTGATGGAAATCGTTATCTGCATCGTGGCTTTTGAATCTAAGTGACAAATCACTAATTCAGGATTTAACACTTCAAATCCAGAGAGATACTTCGTAATATCGCCAGCTTTGAACTCGGTTGAGTTAGAGATGGTGATAGTAGCCTTCTCTGTTTCGCATTCGTCTACAAGTTGCTTGAAGCGTACTTGCTTCAGGTTGAGAATAATGTTGGTTACGTCTTCCTTCACTCCAGTAACTGCATCGAATTCGTGCTGTACACCTTCAATTTTGACTGTGTTGATAGCAAAGCCTTCGAGCGACGAAAGGAGGATGCGACGTAATGCATTTCCGACGGTAGTGCCGAAACCTGGCTCCAAAGGACGGAATTCGAATACTCCGAACTTCGGATCATTTTCCAACATTATTACTTTGTCAGGTTTTTGAAATGCTAATATCGCCATGAATGTAAGGGGATTATGGATTAGTTTTTAGAGTAGAGCTCGACGATCAGCTGCTCCTTGATGTTTTCAGGGATGTCAGCACGCTCGGGCTTGTGCAGGAACTTACCGCACTTCAAATTCTCATCCCATTCGATCCAAGGATACTTGCTGTGGTTAAAGCCTGCCAAAGAGTCGGCGATAACTTCAAGCGACTTGCTCTTTTCACGAACGGCAATGATTTGTCCGGGCTTAACGCTGTAAGAAGCGATGTTGACAACCTTGCCATCAACGGTGATGTGCTTGTGGTTAACAAGCTGGCGTGCAGCTGCGCGAGTAGGAGCGATACCAAGACGGTAAACTACGTTGTCGAGACGGCATTCGAGGCTCTGGAGAAGGATTTCACCGGTAATACCGCTGGCAGAAGCAGCCTTCTTGAAGAGGTTGCGGAACTGCTTTTCAAGTACACCGTAAGTGTATTTGGCTTTCTGCTTCTCAGCGAGCATAATACCGTACTCAGAGCTCTTGCGACGACGGTTGTTGCCGTGCTGGCCGGGAGGGAAATTACGCTTAGCCAATACTTTGTCTGCACCAAAGATAGCCTCACCAAATCGACGGGCGATACGAGACTTAGGTCCAATATATCTTGCCATTTTATCTTTATGTCTTTATTAAACTAACGTGTTGATTATACTCTTCTTCTCTTCGGAGGACGGCAACCGTTGTGGGGCAGCGGAGTAACGTCGATGATTTCAGTTACTGCAATACCTGCACCGTGTACGGCACGGATAGCTGATTCACGACCGTTACCGGGACCTTTAACGTAGGCCTTAACCTTGCGAAGACCAAGGTCGAAAGCTACTTTGGCGCAATCCTGAGCTGCCATCTGAGCAGCGTAGGGAGTGTTCTTCTTAGAACCACGGAATCCCATTTTACCGGCAGAAGACCAAGAAATAATCTGACCCTCGCTGTTTGCAAGAGACACAATGATATTGTTGAAAGAGCTGTGTACGTGGAGCTGACCCATAGCGTCAACCTTCACGTTTCTCTTTTTAGCTGCAACTGTTTTCTTTGCCATATTTATTTATTATTTAGTAGCTTTCTTCTTGTTAGCAACGGTCTTCTTGCGACCCTTGCGCGTACGGGCATTGTTCTTTGTGCTTTGACCACGAACGGGGAGTCCGTTACGGTGGCGAACACCACGGTAGCAACCGATATCCATGAGGCGCTTGATGTTCAGCTGGATTTCAGAGCGGAGGTCACCTTCAACCTTGAATTCAGCACCAATGATTTCACGAATCTTGGCAGCCTGGTCGTCAGTCCAGTCCTTCACTTTGATATCTCTGTCAATGCCGGCCTTGTCCAAGATTTTAGCCGAGCTACTACGACCTATACCGTAGATGTAGGTCAGGGCGATCTCGCCTCGCTTGTTCTGAGGGAGGTCTACACCAACAATTCTTATTGCCATATACTTGTTTTATTTATTGCGGAATTTGGTTAACCCTGACGCATTTTGAACTTAGGGTTCTTTTTGTTAATCACATACAGACGGCCCTTGCGACGTACGATTTTGCAATCTGCAGACCGCTTCTTCAATGATGTTCTTGTTTTCATTATGCTTGATTATTTGTATCTGAACACTATCCTTCCTTTAGAAAGGTCGTACGGACTCATTTCGACTTTCACCTTGTCGCCGGGAAGAATTTTGATGTAGTGCATACGCATCTTACCCGAAATATGAGCGGTGATTTCGTGTCCGTTCTCTAATTCCACACGGAACATGGCATTACTTAATGCCTCAACGATTGTCCCGTCTTGTTCGATAGCAGCTTCTTTTGCCATATTAACTTTTTTGTCTTTCTACATTTTCGATTTCCGCAAACGATGACATGATGTCAGCCTTGCCGTGATGTATGGCTATGGTGTGCTCAAAATGAGCAGCCGGTTTTCCGTCGAGCGTTACTACGCCCCAACGGTCGGGGAGCATGGCCAGCTCGTGACTACCCAGGGTAATCATCGGCTCAATGGCGATGCAAAGGCCGTTCTTGATTTGCTTGCCTGTGCCTTGGCGTCCGTAGTTAGGAACTTGCGGATCTTCGTGCATCTCGTGCCCGATGCCGTGGCCGACAAACTCGCGAACAACGCCGTATCCATTACTTTCGCAGTGCTGCTGCACCGCATAACCTATATCTCCCAAACGGTGTCCTACGATGGCTTGCTCAATGCCCTTGTAAAGCGATTCCTTCGTAACGCGAAGCAACTCTTTAACCTCGGGCTTGACTTCGCCCACACAAAAGGTGTAGCACGAGTCGCCGCAGAAACCATCAATAAACGTACCGCAATCAACTGAAACAATATCACCATCACGAAGCGGTTCGTCGTTGGGAATACCATGCACAACTGTATTGTTAACACTGGTGCAAATGGAAGCAGGGAATGGCCCTCCGTAAGGATTAGGAAATCCCTTGAATGTGGGAGTGGCTCCGTGGTCCCTGATAAATTGTTCAGCCAAGGTGTCCAACTGGCGAGTTGTGACACCCGGCTCAACAATTTTCGCTATTTCGGTGAGCGTGGCGCTTACCAGAAGATTGGCTTTGCGCAACAACTCAATTTCATCGTCGGTCTTCAGATAAATCATTCAGACGTAAAAAATTTAATAGGCAGCTACCTTCGTTGAACGTGTGCGGACATGTCCGGAATTGAGCAGTCCATCGTAGTGGCGCACCAAAAGGTGGCTTTCAATCTGTTGCAGCGTGTCCAGTACAACACCTACGAGAATGAGCAACGAGGTTCCTCCGAAGAATTGTGCAAATTCTTGTTTCACTCCGAGCACACCGGCAAAGGCAGGCATGATTGCAATCAATGCAATGAAGAATGAACCGGGGAATGTCAGTCGCGACATTACTGTATCGAGGTAATCGGCTGTCGGTTTACCAGGTTTAACACCGGGAATAAAACCATTATTACGCTTCATATCCTCGGCCATCTGAACGGGGTTCAAAGTGATGGCCGTGTAGAAGTAAGTAAATGCTACAATCAGGAACACAAACACTACGTTGTAAAGAACGCTCGTGTGATCCAAGAACTGATTCAAAGCCCAGCTACCACCATTTTTCGAAACGGTCTGAGCCAGAGTCAGGGGGATGAACATGATGGCCTGTGCGAAGATGATAGGCATCACATTGGCTGCGAAGAGCTTGAGGGGGATGTACTGACGTGCACCACCGACTGCGCGGTTACCCTCAACTCGCTTGGCATACTGTACAGGCACCTTGCGGGTAGCCTTTACAAGCATAATAGCCAAAGCCATAACAAAGAGCAGAGCAACAATTTCGAAGAGGAACTTAATTAAGCCACCACCTTCGGCACCGCTGAGGGCAGTAACGAACTCTTGTCCGAAAGCTGCCGGCATGCGGGCAATAATACCAATCATAATGATGAGTGATATACCGTTGCCGATACCCTTATCTGTGATTCTTTCGCCAAGCCACAGGATAAACATACTACCTGCCGCAAGGATAATCGTAGACGAGAACATGAATCCAAAGCCGTCTCCGACAAGGAAGGCGCCCGAACCGGCGGTCTGTGCCTTCAGGTTAATCAAATACGTCGGAGCTTGGAAAAGCAGAATTGCTATTGTCAACCAACGTGTGTACTGATTGATTTTCCGGCGACCGCTTTCGCCCTCGCGCTGCATTTTTTGGAAATACGGCACTGCGATGGCAAGCAGCTGGATGACAATCGATGCAGAGATGTAGGGCATGATTCCCAATGCAAAGATTGAGGCATTCGAGAATGCACCACCCGAGAACATGTTCAACAGCGACATCAAACCTTCGCTCGTTTGTTCCTGAAGTTTGGCCAAGCGGCCGGGATCGATACCAGGAAGCACGATGAACGAACCGAAGCGGTAGATAGCAACAAAGAGGATAGTGATGAGGATTCGAGTTCTCAAATCCTCAATCTTCCAAATGTTCTTGATGGTCTCGATTATTTTTTTCATCGAAGTAGATTAGATTAGATTTTTGTAGCGGTACCGCCAACAGCAGTAATAGCTGCTTCGGCAGACTTGGAGAATGCGTGAGCTTCAACGGCCAACTTAGCCTTGAGTTCACCATTACCAAGAATCTTCACCAACTGGTTTGAAGAAATGAAACCAGCAGCAACGAGTTCAGCAACACCAATCTTTTCAAGGCCCTTAGCCTCGGCGAGGCTCTGGAGAGTTGAAAGGTTGATAGCCTTATACTCTACACGGTTGATATTCTTGAAACCAAATTTAGGAAGACGACGCTGCAAAGGCATCTGACCACCTTCGAAACCAATTTTCTTGCTATAACCAGAACGTTGCTTGGCACCCTTGTGACCGCGAGTTGAAGTGCCGCCCATGCCTGAGCCAGGACCGCGACCAATACGCTTGCACGAGTGAGTAGCACCGGTAGCCGGTTTTAAAGTATGTAATTTCATAAAGCTTCTTTATTTGACAATTATTCTACTACCGTTACCAAGTGGTGTACTTTGCGAACCATACCGCGAACGTTGGGAGTATCCTCCTTTTCAACGATTTGGTTCATTTTCTTAAGGCCTAATGCGTCGAGCGTACGCTTCTGGTCTATCGGAGCACCGATACGGCTCTTTGTCTGTTGTATCTTTATCGTTGCCATAAATCTTTATCCTCTGAATACTTTTTCCAACGAAACTCCACGATGCTGAGCCACAGTGCGTGCATCGCGCATCTCACTCAAAGCCAAAATAGTAGCCTTTACAAGGTTGTGGGGGTTAGAAGAACCTTTCGACTTAGCGAGAACGTTCTTGATACCAACACTTTCCAATACGGCACGCATAGCACCACCGGCTACAACTCCGGTACCTTCAGAAGCGGGGAGGATGAGCACCTCAGCACCACCGAAGCGAGCAGCTTGCTCGTGGGGAACAGTACCTTTGAGTACGGGAACCTTAATCAGATTTTTCTTAGCTGCCTCTACACCTTTAGCAATAGCGGCGGTAACTTCGCCAGCCTTACCAAGGCCATAACCGATGACACCGTTACCATCACCTACTACTACGATAGCAGCGAAAGTGAATGTACGACCACCCTTGGTTACTTTGACAACACGATTGATAGCAACCAGTCTATCCTTTAACTCTTCTGTATTTACGTTTACTCTGTTTGCCATAATCTAATTAGAATTTAAGTCCGCCTTTACGGGCACCATCAGCAACTTCTTTCACACGACCATGGTAGAGGTATCCGTTACGGTCGAAAACAACCTGAGTGATACCTGCAGCGATAGCCTTAGCAGCTACTGCTTCGCCTACCTTGGCAGCCTGTTCTTTCTTGGGCATAGCTTCCATGCCGAGTGAAGAGGCAGAAACGAGAGTAGAAGAGGTTTCGTCGTTAATAATTTGAACGTAGATCTGCTTGTTGCTACGGAAAACGCTCATGCGGGGACGAGCGGCCGTACCAGAGATCTTATTACGAACCCGATATTTAATTTTTACGCGTCTTTGTTCTTTTTTCGTAGTCATAATCTTACAGATTTAAATTACTTAGCACCAGCGGACTTACCAGACTTACGACGAATCTGCTCGCCCACATAGAGAATACCCTTACCCTTGTAAGGTTCAGGTTTGCGGAAAGAACGGATTTTAGCGCACACGAGACCGAGAAGCTGCTTGTCAGCAGATTCGAGGCAGATATACGGGTTTTTGTTTCTTTCTGACTTCGTCTCAACCTTAATTTCGGGGGGCAACTGAAGGAAGATGCTGTGGGTATAGCCCAAAGAGAACTCCACGAGGTTGCCTTGGTTAGAAACACGATAACCTACACCGACGAGCTCCATTTCTTTCTTGTAGCCCTCGCTAACACCAACAACCATGTTGTTAACGAGCGAACGGTAGAGGCCGTGGAAAGCCTGCTTTTGCTTTTGTTCTACGTTGTCGTTAGCTTCGTCGATGGCGAAAGTGATTTCGTTGTTTTCGATTGTGACGATGATGGAAGGATCAACAGCCTGGCTGAGCTCACCCTTCGGTCCTTTTACAGACACTACATTATCCTTCAGGGTTACTGTTACACCTGCAGGGATGTTAATCGGCAATTTACCTATTCTAGACATTTTGTTCCTCCTAAATTAATATACGTAGCAAAGAACTTCGCCACCGATCTTCAATTCGGCAGCTTCCTTGTTGGTCATTACACCCTTTGAAGTAGAGATGATAGCGATACCGAGTCCATTGATGACGCGGGGCATTTCGCGGTAACCGGTGTACTTACGCATACCGGGGCGAGAAACGCGGGTCAGGCTCTTGATAGCGTTAACCTTGCTCTGGGGGTTGTACTTAAGGGCGATTTTGATAGAACCCTGAGGTCCATCTTCCTCGAACTTGTAGTTGAGGATGTAACCCTGATCGAAGAGGATTTTAGTGATATCCTTCTTCAAGTTTGACGCAGGCACTTCAACCACACGGTGCTTTGCCTGGATAGCATTACGCAAGCGCGTCAAAAAATCTGCTATAGGATCAGTCATGATTGTAATTGTTTAATTAATCGGGACTTCCCCGACAATATTAAATAATAAAGGAAATTTGTTCTTTACCAGCTTGCTTTCTTCACACCGGGGATCAAACCAGCCGAAGCCATTTCACGGAACTGGATACGTGAAAGACCGAACATACGGATGTAACCTTTAGGACGACCGGTGAGTTTGCAACGGTTGTGCAGACGGATAGGATTAGCGTTGCGAGGGATCGACTGGAGCTTACGAGCAGCCTCGTAAGCTTCAACAGGATCATTCGACTTATTGACAATTTCCTTAAGAGCTGCACGCTTAGCTGCATACTTAGCTACGAGCTTTGCACGCTTAACCTCGCGTGCCTTCATTGACTCTTTTGCCATTGTTTCGAATTAGTTTTTAGCGTTTTTGAAGGGGAGACCGAATTCCTTAAGGAGTGCATAACCTTCCTCATCGGTAGGAGCACTGGTAACGAACGTGATGTTCATACCGAGGATGCGGTCGATCGTATCGATGTTGATTTCAGGGAAGATGATTTGTTCCTGAATACCGAGGGTATAGTTACCACGGCCATCGAACTTGCTCTCGATACCCTTAAAGTCGCGGATACGGGGCAGAGCCACGCGAACGAGCTTTTCAAGGAATTCGTACATGCGTTCGCGGCGGAGCGTTACCATCACACCGATAGGCATTTTTTTACGAAGCTTGAAGTTAGCGACGTCCTTGCGAGAAACTGTTGCCACAGCCTTTTGACCGGTAATGGCAGTCAGCTCATTGATAGCAACATCGATAATCTTTTTGTCGGCAGTAGCCATACCAAGACCTTGATTGATAACAATCTTCTTGAGTACGGGAATCTGCATGGCAGAAGAATAGTTGAACTGCTTCTTCAGAGCCGGAGCGATGCGTTCTGCATACTCCTTCTTAAGTTGTGCTGTATTACTCATTACTTAATCTCCTCTCCTGATTTTTTAGCGAAACGTACCAACTTTCCTTCTTCGTTCAAGCGACGGCCGATACGGCTGGGCTTACCAGTCTGAGGATCAACTACGTTCAAATTAGAAATGTGAATAGGAGCCTCCATCTTCACGATGCCACCCTGAGGGTTTTTGGCGCTGGGTTTCTGGCTTTTTGAAACCATGTTTACGCCTTCAACGATTGCACGCTGCTTGTCGACAAGGACTTTAACCACCTTACCGGTCTGGCTTTTGCAACGTCCAGCGTTTACATAGACAGTATCGCCTTTCTTAATATGTAACTTGCTCATTACTTTCTTGAAATCTTGATTAAAGTACTTCAGGTGCCAAAGAAACGACCTTCATGTTGACAGCGCGGAGTTCACGAGCCACAGGGCCAAAGATACGACTACCCCTCAATTCGCCAGCGTTGTTAAGCAATACGCAAGCGTTGTCATCAAAACGGATGTACGAACCGTCAGCACGACGGATTTCCTTCTTAGTACGTACGATCAAAGCCTTTGATACGGCACCTTTCTTTATATCACTCGACGGGATGACGTTCTTAACCGAAACGACGATCACATCACCCACAGAAGCGTAACGACGCTTCGTGCCACCCAAAACGCGGATGCAGAGAGCCTCGCGTGCGCCGCTGTTGTCGGCAACTGTCAATCTTGATTCTGATTGTATCATAATTATTTAGCTCTTTCTACAATTTCAACTACTCTCCAACGCTTAGTTTTGCTCAAGGGGCGAGTTTCCATGATCAACACGATATCACCAACATTGCAGTCGTTCTTCTCGTCGTGAGCGTGATACTTTTTCGTTTTAGAGATGAATTTACCGTAAATGGGGTGCTTCTCCTTGAACTTAGCTGCTACAACAATGGTTTTGTCCATCTTGTTGCTAATAACAACACCCTGTCTTGTTTTTCTTAAGTTTCTAGCTTCCATCTGGACCATTATTTGTTATTAAGTTCGGACTCTCTCAACACAGTCTTCATGCGAGCAATCGTACGACGTGCCTCTTTGATCTGTGAAGGATTTTCCAGAGGAGAGATGCTGTGGTTCAACAGCAGCTGGTTGTATTTTGCAACCTCGTCAGCAATGCGCTCTGCGAGCTCTGCTACGGGAATTTGACGAATTTCTGAAATCTTCATGCTTAGGCGTTTTTGTCGTAGTCGTGTCTAACAACGAATTTAGTGGTTACCGGAAGCTTTTGAGCAGCAAGGCGGAGAGCCTCTTTAGCTACTTCAAAGGGAACACCTTCGATTTCGAAGATGATACGTCCCGGAGTGATGGGGAATACATAACCTACGGGATCACCTTTACCCTTACCCATACGTACGTCGGCAGGCTTCTTGGTGATAGGTTTGTCGGGGAAAATGCGAATCCAGCTCTGTCCTTCACGCTGCATATAACGCGTCATGGCCACACGAGCGGCTTCGATCTGGCGACCGGTGAGCCAGTGCGTATCGAGGCTCTTGATGCCGAAGCTACCAAAAGCGAGCTGATTGCCACGCTGAGCGTTGCCCTTGCAGCGGCCTTTTTGCGGTCTTCTGTATTTTGTTCTTTTAGGTTGTAACATAATACTCTAACTGAAAATCTGATTAGCGGTTGTTGTTTCTCTTGTTGCGGAACTTACGGCCACCATTATTGAAGTTGCCATTACCGCGAGTTTCCTTCTCCGGAGTAAAGTTAGGAGCGAGGTCACGCTTGCCATAAACTTCGCCACGGCAAATCCACACCTTGATACCCAGAAGACCTACCTTCGTGAGAGCCTCAGTCTGGCAGTAGTCGATATCGGCACGAAGCGTGTGAAGCGGAGTTCTACCCTCCTTAAACATTTCCTTACGAGCCATTTCAGCACCGTTCAAACGGCCGCAGATCTGGATCTTGATACCTTCGGCACCCATACGCATAGCGTTGGCGATAGCCATTTTGATGGCGCGACGGTAAGAAATTTTGCCCTCTACCTGGCGAGCGATGCTCTTACCAACGATGTTAGCATCCAAGTCGGGTTTCTTTACCTCGAAGATGTTGATTTGAACATCCTTATCGGTGATTTTCTTCAGTTCTTCCTTGAGCTTGTCAACTTCCTGACCACCCTTACCGATAATCAAGCCCGGACGCGAAGTGCAAACCGTGATAGTGATGAGCTTCGGAGTACGTTCGATTATGATGCGGGATACGCTGGCCTTTGCCAAACGAGCGTCGAGATACTTACGGATTTGACTATCCTCGAGGATATTGTCGCCGAAGTTACGGCCGCCATACCAGTTAGAATCCCAACCGCGAATAATACCAAGTCGGTTACTGATCGGATTTACTTTCTGTCCCATATCTTAATCTTCAGTTTTAGTACCCACGAACAAGGTTACGTGGTTTGAACGTTTACGAATTCTATAACCTCTTCCCTGGGGTGCGGGACGCATACGCTTAAGCGTCACACCTTCGTCAACGAAGATTTTGGTAATGTACAATTCGCCTTCTTCAGCCTTACGATCATTCTTCTGTTCCCAGTTAGCAATAGCCGAAAGCAACAGTTTCTCAACTGCTTCAGAGGCTGCCTTCTTTGAGAACTTAAGCGTGCCGAGTGCGCGATTCACTTCCATACCGCGAACCATGTCTACAACATAGCGCATTTTACGGGGCGAGGAAGGAACATTCTGCAATTTTGCAAAATACTGGGTCTTCAGGGCTTCTTTTCTTTTTTGAGCCGCTAATTTTTTTCTTGCTCCCATTATTTATTATTGTCTTTATTTGTCTGGATTGAATGGTCCTGCTTATTTCTTCTTGTTACCTGCATGGCCACCAAACTTACGAGTGGGTGCGAACTCACCGAGCTTGTGACCTACCATGTTTTCAGTAACATAAACAGGGATGAATTTGTTTCCGTTATGAACTGCAACGGTATGACCCACGAAATCGGGCGATATCATTGAAGCTCTGGCCCAAGTCTTCACCACATTTTTCTTACCGCTTTCATTCATGGCAAGAATCTTCTTCTCGAGAGAAACTGCGATGTACGGGCCTTTTTTAAGAGAACGACTCATAAATTCTTCTTTGTTTTAGTGCTTGTTACTTATTACGTCTTTCGATAATGTACTTGTTCGACTGCTTCTTAGGAGCTCTAGTCTTCAAGCCCTTAGCATACAAACCGGTACGTGAACGCGGGTGTCCACCGCTCTGACGGCCTTCACCACCACCCATCGGGTGATCAACAGGGTTCATAACAACACCACGGTTGTGAGGACGACGACCGAACCAGCGTGAACGACCAGCCTTACCTGAGCTTTCAAGTGCGTGGTCTGAGTTACCTACACTACCGATAGTTGCCTTACAAGCACTCAGAATCTGGCGAGTTTCACCTGAAGGGAGTTTGATAACGCAATACTTGCCTTCACGAGAAGTGAGCTGAGCGAAGTTACCTGCTGAACGAACGAGCAATGCGCCCTGACCCGGACGGAGTTCGATGTTGTGGATAACCGTACCCACGGGGATGTTCTGCAAGGGAAGAGCGTTACCTACTTCGGGAGCTGCTTCAGCACCCGACATCAGCTGGTCGCCAACCTTCAATCCATTAGGAGCGATAATATAACGTTTTTCACCATCAGCATAGAAGAGCAATGCGATGCGAGCCGAACGGTTAGGATCGTACTCGATAGTCTTCACAACTGCGGGTACACCGTCTTTCTCACGCTTAAAGTCGATGAAGCGGAATTTTCTCTTGTGACCGCCACCGAGATAACGCATGGTCATCTTACCGGTGTTGTTGCGACCACCTGATACGCGCTTACCGTAAACGAGAGATTTTTCTGGTACGGATGCAGTAATTTCTTCGAACGTACCAATAATTTTGTGTCTCTGCCCCGGTGTAGTGGGCTTAAATTTACGTACTGCCATTATTTAATTAGATATTGCTGTAAAAATCGATGGTTTCACCCTCTTTCAGGGTAACAACTGCCTTTTTGAAAGCACTGCTGCGGCCACGGAGCAAACCCGCCTTAGTGTAGCGAGATTTTGACTTACCGGCAAAGTTCATGGTATTTACACTTACCACGTTCACGTTGTACAATGCTTCAATTTCTGCCTTAATCTGAAGCTTGTTAGCCTCAGGGCGTACGATAAAGCCAAACTGGTTGAGCTTTTCAGTAATACCCGTCATCTTTTCAGTGACGATCGGTTTGATGATGTATGCCATAATCTATCTAAGCTTCTTTACTTGTTTAAGACAGACTCAATCTGACCGAGAGCGTTTTCAGTCACTACCATCACACCTGCGTTCAGAATACCGTAAGTATTCACATCCGATGCGATAGCCAACTTGGCGTTCTGCAGATTGCGTGCTGACAAATATACATTTTTATTTGCCTCAGGAAGAACCATTAACATCTTTTTATCAGAAATCTTCAAGTTTTCTGCAATCTTCAAGAATTCCTTGGTCTTCGGAGCCTCAAAGTTAAAATCCTCAACTACCACGAAAGCACCTTCCTGAACCTTATAGCTCAATGCGCTACGACGAGCGAGGGCCTTCACTTTCTTGTTGAGTTTGAAGCTGTAGTTACGGGGCTTAGGACCGAATACGCGAGCACCACCTACGAGTACGGGCGAATTGATATCACCACGACGAGCACCGCCGCCACCCTTCTGGCGCCCCACCTTGCG
>FR901737.1:0-13691 GCA_000437675.1 Prevotella sp. CAG:891 | reverse complement strand
GCTCATCTCACTTCTTTCCTTGGCCTTAGCCGTACCCTGGCGCTGTGCGGCCAAATACTGCTTGACATCAAGGTAAATAGCGTGGTCGTTGGGCTCGATGCCAAATACGCTGTCGCTCAGCGTTACCTTGCGGCCGGTGTCTTCACCTTTGATATTGAATACACTAACTTCCATTGCTTATTTCTCAATAATTACGATTGAACCTTTGCAACCGGGAACAGAACCCTTAATCAAAAGAAGGTTGTGTTCGGGGATTACCTTTAACACTTTCAAGTTTTGCGTGGTCACGCGGTCGCCGCCCATCTGGCCACCCATGCGCATACCCTTGAACACCTTCGCGGGATACGAACAAGCACCGATTGAACCCGGCTTACGCAAACGGTCGTCCTGACCGTGAGTAGACTGACCTACACCACCAAAACCATGACGCTTCACAACGCCTTGAAAGCCCTTACCTTTTGAAGTACCTACAACGTCTACATATTCTGCACCGTTGAAAAGTTCTACGGTAAGCGTATCACCCAGGTTCAATTCCTGGTCGAAGCCCTTGAACTCAGCCAAGTGACGCTTGGGGGTAACACCAGCCTTCTTAAAGTGGCCCATCAAAGCAGCAGAAGTATTCTTTTCCTTAGCTTCCTGGAAACCAACCTGTACGGCTGCATAGCCATCTTTCTCGACGGTCTTAATCTGCGTTACCACGCAAGGACCTACTTCGATAACAGTGCATGGCACATTCTGGCCCTCGGCACTGAACACGGATGTCATTCCGATTTTTTTTCCTAATAATCCTGGCATTTCAGTCTTATGTTATTATAAAAAAAATTGTTTATTGGGTCTAAATCCGTCGCCCTCTATCCACATCGTGAATCCGGGTCGGAAAGGTTATTGCTAACCTGGAGTAGTCGTAACTCCCTCATACAAAGCAGGTTTCTTAAGTGTTTCCTACTTTCGGAGTGCAAAATTACGCATTTATCGCCACATTACAAAAGTACGACAAAGGTATTTTCTAAAATCTAAAGGATTTATTTTTTTATAACATTAAAAATAGCGTTTTGATAATTACGCACGTCAAAACAGACAGAATAAAAGGAACTCTTCGCTTTCATTCTGAACTTTTACCGGACGGTACCACACCTACGGCGCACATCGCGGCATTATTTCTAATTCTTCATCTGCACTTCAAAAGTTCCTCAACCCTGCTCATCGGAAAGCACACAGCCAATGCTATACTATCGACTTACAGAACTACTGCAATTCACTAACCCCTACTCCATCCCTGCCACTCAAGACAGACAATCAGGCTGCAACAATGGCTGCAGCTAATCAATACCATTTCATCTCTTACGTCGCTTGCAATTACTGCGACAAGGGGTAAAAATTAAAAAACAGACAACCCTTGCCTCAAGGCCAACCTCGAAGCGAGGGTGTCTGTTATATCAATTATCAATCAATAGGCTTTAGCTATGAAGCACTACACCTTGATTTCAACTTCAACACCGCAGGGCAACTCAAGCTTCATGAGTGCGTCAACAGTCTTGGCAGTTGAGCTGTAAATGTCAATCAAACGCTTGTAGGTAGAAACCTCAAACTGTTCGCGGCTCTTCTTGTTAACGAAGGTAGAGCGGTTTACAGTGATGATACGCTTACGAGTGGGGAGGGGAATCGGTCCGCTAACCACAGCACCGGTAGCCTTTACGTTCTTCACAATCTTCTCAGCTGACTTTTCAACGAGGTTGTGATCAAAGCTCTTCAGCTTAATACGAATTTTCTGACTCATTGTAATATAAAGTATTTTTGTATAAAGTCCTTGCAAGGCGAATGGGATAAGAGTCATTCGTTATCCCATTGCCTCGTCAGGAAAAAAATTTTAAAGCAATTCAGTTACGATGAACCGTCAATTACTTGATCAAATCAACACGACCCTTGATTTCTTCGAGTACCGAGCGAGCGATGCTAGAAGAAACAGCTTCGTGGTGATCGTACTGCATTGAGCTGGTAGCACGACCTGAAGTAATGGTACGCAGAGCGGTTACATAACCGAACATTTCTGCGAGGGGCACAGTAGCCTTAACGATACGGGCACCCGAACGGGCGTTCTCCATACCTTCTACCTGACCACGACGCTTGTTCAAGTCACCGATCACGTCACCCATGTTTTCTTCGGGGGTAACTACTTCGAGCTTCATCATGGGCTCCATGAGCACGGGGCCAGCCTGCGAGCAAGCATTCTTGTAAGCCTGGAGGGCAGCGATTTCGAAAGACAACTGGTCAGAGTCAACGGGGTGGAACGAACCATCGAGCAACTCTACCTTAAGGCTGTCGAGGGGGAAGCCACCGAGCCCACCGCTCTTCATAGCCGTTTCGAAGCCCTTCTGTACTGAAGGAATGAATTCCTTAGGAATGTTACCACCGGTAACCTTGTTGATGAACTGCAGACCGCCTTCCTTGAAGTCTTCGTCTACAGGACCTACGTTAACGATGATATCAGCAAACTTACCGCGACCACCCGACTGCTTCTTGTAAACCTCGCGGAGGTTAACAGTCTTCGTAACGGCCTCTTTGTAGTTCACCTGGGGCTTACCCTGGTTACATTCAACCTTGAACTCACGCTTCAGACGGTCGATGATGATGTCAAGGTGAAGCTCACCCATACCCGAGATAACGGTCTGACCGCTCTGTTCGTCAGTCTTAACCGTGAAGGTGGGGTCTTCTTCGGCCAACTTAGCCAAACCTTGTGACAACTTGTCGAGGTCCTTCTGAGTCTTAGGTTCAACTGCGATACCGATAACGGGATCGGGGAAGTCCATAGATTCCAATACGATAGGAGCACCTTCTTCGCAGAGAGTATCACCCGTACGGATATCCTTGAAACCTACACCTGCACCGATATCACCGGCACCGATAACTTCAACGGGGTTCTGGTGGTTAGAGTGCATCTGGAACAAACGAGATACACGTTCCTTCTTACCTGAACGTACGTTGTAGATGTAAGAACCGGCAGCAATCTTACCCGAGTATACACGGAAGAAAGTCAAACGACCTACATACGGGTCGGTAGCAATCTTAAATGCGAGGGCAGAAGTCTTGTCATCCTCAGACGGCTTGCGGTCTTCTTCCAAGCCCGTTTCGGGGTTCGTACCCACGATGTTAGGCGTATCGAGGGGAGAAGGAAGGAACATACAAACGTAGTCGAGGAGGGTTTGAACACCCTTGTTCTTGAACGAAGAACCACAAGTCATAGGCACGATGTTCAGAGCGAGCGTACCCTTACGGATAGCAGCTACAACCTCTTCTTCGGTCAAGCTTTCGGGATCTTCGAAATATTTTTCCATGAGGGCTTCGTCCTGCTCAGCAGCGATTTCGAGCATCTTGCCGCGCCATTCTTCGCACTCATCCTTCATGTTGGCGGGAATTTCTTCCACGTCGTATTCAGCACCCATGGTCTCATCGTGCCACAGGATAGCCTTCATCTTGATCAAGTCAACAATACCCTTGAAGTTTTCTTCAGCACCAATGGGCACTGCGATAACACAGGGAGTTGCACCGAGTACATCCTTCATCTGGCGAACCACCTCGAAGAAGTCAGCACCCGAACGGTCCATCTTGTTTACATAACCGATACGGGGAACATTGTACTTGTCAGCCTGACGCCATACAGTTTCAGACTGAGGTTCAACGCCACCTACAGCACAGTAAGTTGCCACAGCACCGTCGAGTACACGGAGCGAACGCTCTACCTCAGCGGTAAAGTCTACGTGTCCCGGAGTGTCAATCAGGTTAAACTTGTACTGTTTGCCATTCCAAGTCCAGTAGGCAGTAGTAGCTGCAGAAGTAATGGTGATACCACGTTCCTGCTCCTGAGCCATCCAGTCCATGGTGGCCGAACCATCGTGAGTTTCGCCAATCTTGTGCGTCTTACCCGTATAGAAAAGAATACGCTCTGAAGTGGTAGTCTTACCGGCATCGATGTGAGCCATGATACCGATATTACGGGTCAAATGTAAGTCTTGCTTTGCCATCGTTTTATGGTTATCTAAAGATGATTAGAATCTGAAGTGAGCGAATGCACGGTTAGCCTCGGCCATACGGTGCATATCTTCCTTACGCTTAAAGGCACCACCCTGTTCGTTGAAAGCATCCATGATTTCAGCAGCGAGCTTGTCGGCCATAGTCTTACCACCACGCTTGCGAGCGAAACCGATGAGGTTCTTCATTGAAACTGACTCCTTACGGTCGGGACGGATTTCCGTAGGAACCTGGAAAGTAGCACCACCGATACGACGGCTCTTAACTTCAACCTGGGGAGTTACCTTATCAAGGGCAGCCTTCCAGATTTCGAGCGCGCTCTTTTCCTGATCCTTCATTTTTTCGCCTACTATTTCAAGCGCCTTGTAGAAGATTTCGTAAGAAATAGTCTTCTTACCATCGTACATCAGGTGGTTAACGAACTTGGATACCTTCTGGTCTCCGAAAACGGGATCCGGAAGAATCACACGCTTTTTAGGTTTTGCTTTTCTCATTTTGAGTAATTGGTTTTGTTAGGCTGCAATCAAGTTCTTCAATTCCCCATCGGGAGATTTACTCAACCCTTTGCAAACCAAATGAATAAATTTCTTTTTTAAATGGAGCGACGAAAGCAAATAAAAGTGGAAGATTCAAGGCGGTCAAAACACCTTATATATATTAAGGAGTCTTGCAAACTTAATCGACTAAAATCTTCCACTTTCTTGCCTTCACCTCCGTGTCGGCAGGCTCAGGAATTACTTCTTAGCAGCCTTGGGACGCTTAGCACCGTACTTAGAACGACGCTGCGTACGGTTAGCAACACCGGCAGTATCAAGCGTACCGCGAACGATGTGATAACGTACACCCGGGAGGTCCTTTACACGACCACCACGAACGAGAACGATGCTGTGTTCCTGCAAGTTGTGACCTTCACCAGGGATGTAAGAGTTCACTTCCTTAGAGTTGGTGAGGCGCACACGAGCCACCTTACGCATAGCTGAGTTAGGCTTCTTAGGCGTAGTAGTATACACACGCACGCAAACGCCACGGCGCTGGGGGCAAGAATCCAAAGCAGGTGACTTACTCTTGTCCTCTGCTACCGTTCTACCCTTTCTTACTAATTGTTGAATAGTAGGCATTGTAGTATTTTTTATTTGTTATTATATATATTGTATACTTGAAGAAAAATGGGCGTCGTTAACGCCACGCCGGTGTGTTTCTCATCATGCGCAAAACCACCCTACCCTGCCTATCTCAGACAGGGCTAACTGACTGCTTTGCGCACACATAGGTACACACTACACCTTTCGGGCTGCAAAGTTACTAACTTTTATCGTAACAACCAATAGTTTCCACGCTCTAAATTGTAAAATCTTCCTAACTTTCGCCCTCTCCCTTACTTCCACGCGTTTTCTTCATGGTTTCAAGGCTCTATTTTTTCAGATTACACCTACGCAAAGCGTCTGCAATCTTACCGAATGCCGACAAACAGAATACATACCTTTATATATACAAAGAGGAGCAGACACGTAGATATAATCTTTCAAGTCCATTGTGATACCGTTTTAAAACAAATCACTATATTTGCAGCAACTCCATAAGGAGTTAGCGTGTGCTGCGGCACGTCGCATCGCAGGGATGTCTGTTTGCAGGCTTCCCTGTTGTCTTTTCAGTAGTAGAACTTACCATTATTATGCGGTATGCATTTAAATACCGAGCAACATTCGTCACCCACCCTATACAAGCCATCAACACCCATTCTACTATTAGGCTGTTAACAGCTTGTTTAATAAAAACAAAAAAACAAACACCGTCTTCCCTTGACTTTTGAACCGATACAATGATTCACCCTACCAACTTTAGGGTTGTCACAAAAGTGCTGATTATCAATAATTCCGCGATTATTTGGATTTGTTCCAAGACTTTGCAAACTAGCTCGGAACTAATTTGAACTAGCTCGGAACTAATTTCAACAAAGTCGGAACTAATTTCAACAAGGTCGGAACTAATTTTTAGAATCGCGGAGCAAATTGCGTTTGCGCCTCATAGCACGCTTCGATGGGCTGCAGAAAGTGGAGATTTGAGGGGTGTGCTTTTAACAGGGGTTTACCTTTCGGGTGGGGACACGTTTAACATTCGCGACTGCGCGATTGTTGGGCGCTGATTCTCTTCATGCGGTAGCAAAAAGTTGTGTGCCACATTGCCGTTGCGTACAACTGCGTGTTGACGGCTGAATGTGCGCACAAAAAAAGCCCCGCTCAGTCAAGCTAAGGGCTTGATTGAGCGGGGCTTCGGGGGTGAAGGTGTGCCGACACACGGAAGTGTGGCGGTTATTTGTTGCGGACGAATAGGTCGCGGTATTCGCCGTAGGTTATTTTGCCGGGAGTTTCCAAATCGAAGTTTTTGGTATAAACACATTCAAGGGTGTCGTTGTAGACCCGGATGCGTATGGTGTTCGATTCGTCTTCCTTGAAGCAGAACATTTCGCCGGTTTGGTTGTTGATACTCCAGAAGAGTTCGGCTTTCAGGGTGCGTCCGTTGATTTCGGTGTGCGACTTTAAGTCGCCGTCTGCGCCAAAGGTAACGTAGGCGCGGTCGGGCGCTCCTTTGTGAGTAACGACCCATTGTTTACCTTTTTTTTCGTAGCTGTTCAGGTGATTCCATTTGCCGATGAGTTGTTCGGCCAATGTTTGGTTGCCCGGACTCACTCTTTTCCAGCAGTCTTTGTAGACAGCTTCGCATGTGGTTTTTCGGTTTTCCTGATCTCTGTATCCCAATTCCATACTGTCGTTTTTGAGCAGGAGCATTTGGGTGTCGAAACCATTGATGGTGAAAATTTCATTTTCGTCGTCGGCCTGCCAAGTGGTTTCGCGCAGGTAGGTTTGCCCGTCGTTGTCGGTGTAGCTGATTACTGCGCGTCCGTCTTTATAGAATGTATAGAAATTTCCTACAGCATCGTAGTCGGCTACTTCGACCCAACTTCCATGCTTGTTTTCGAAGCCGTGTGCTATAACCCATTTGCCCACCACATTATTGGCAATGGGCGGGAGTTTGCTGGTTTTGCGCTGATCGAAGCAAGACCCAGCTAAACACAAGATGAGCATACCGACGACAGCCGGAATGAGTTTGGAAATTCTATTCATGTGCATTTTGAGAAAGAGATGAATCTGCATGGTGTCACGGGGCGACAGGAATGCGTGAAAAACCTCGAAAAAGATAAGCAACTCGACTTAGAACTGCTTGATGTCGAGATGTAGCTTATGTGCCCGGAAGTGTGTTAAGTAAGTTGGTAATAGAGGGGGTAATGAGGGTAAAAATGGGTGCAGAGTCTCAGTGTTCATTGCAAAATTAAGACAGATTTTAATATTTTCCAAATTTATAGATAAATATTTGCAGTACTTCTTTATATAACTTCACATTTTGGGAAGTGTGGTAAGCAAAATGAAGAGGTAGAAATTGTATTTACTGCATTTTGCTTTCTTAAAGATACAAAATTGGGGTCGGATTGTGAAAAAGGTGGTTGCTGTAAGCCGGTGTTGAGTTTTGGTTAGCGCAGACTTGCTGTTTTGCCGTGTTTTCCGATTGTGTTCCTGCCCTCACACGGCCCTGTCCGGCGGGCTGTTATAGTGCTTGTGAGGCTTCGGTGCGCAGCAAGAAGCAGCGAGGGACGGAAAATGCGTTGTTACGGTAAAAACAATTAGAAACACCCACTTATATATTGGGGTTTCTACTTGATATTGAAGTCGTCTAAACTTTTCTGACGAAGATTTGATTTGGAGATTTCTCTCTTTAAATTCAATCTTCACCTTTCTTTTTGGCCGTTTTTTGACCTTCATCAGTCGTGTAGCTCGCTACACTCCTTTTTCAAGGCCGAAAAACGCCTCAAGAATTAAGGCGAATCTTGAATTTCATAAAAGTTCAGACGACTTCAATTAAAAAAGTTTATCGAATTTGCTATCTGATGTTGATAAATTAAGGGATAATAATTCAAAAAAATGCCATATAGATTTTGCGAGTGTCGTACTACTTTTGTACCTTTGCGGTAGCGAAAGGATTGTTTTGGAGGGTAGAAAGATGTATGTTTTTGGTATTCAGCCCAAATAATACACTGGTTTATCCTTGTGAACGATTTTACGAATGAGTCAGCAGCGTAGGCTGTGCCGTCGTATTGCGCTATTTTTTTTGAGATGTTCTTTGTAGTTCTGTCTGCCGAGGGCTGCTTGTTGTTCTGTATACATGTGTTTTTCTTTAAAAATACATAGGCACAAATATATGATGGGGATGCAGCCGTTTTCGCGTGCCGTTTCAGGCTGGCGGTCGGGATATTATTACGAGGGGGAACATCCGTATATCTGAAATTATAAATTGCAAATGGAGACGTTTTTCTTATCGCACGCTTATCTGATGGAGCATTTCAATGCACCGGTACGCCGTTCGCTCATGGATACGATTGATTGGAGCTATCGCATGATAGGCATCAAGGGCCCGCGCGGTGTAGGCCGTACATCCTTTCTGTTGCAGTATGCCAAAGAGCATTTCGACGTGCGTTTGCATCAGTGTCTCTACATTGATTTAAATAGTTTTTATTTTCATGCGCACGGCATTGTGGACTTTGCCGGCGAATTTGTGGCGCGTGGAGGTCAGGTGCTGCTCATCGATCAGGCTTTCAAATTGCCCGGTTGGCGTGAGCAGTTGGTGGAGTGCTACCATAAATATCCTTATCTGCGCATTGTGTATTCAACGACTTCGGTGAACCCCGAGGAGGAGGATTCGACCGAACTGAGTGCCATCAGCCGCACGTATGTGCTTCATGGTTTTTCGTTCAGAGAGTACATTAACTTGCAGACGGACTTTAACTTCGAGGCTTATACTTTCGACCAGTTGCTGGCTAACCACGAACACATTCTACGCGGCATCTTGCCGAAGGTGCATCCGTGGAACTACTTCCAGGAGTACTTGCAGCATGGCTATTATCCTTTCTTCCTCGAAAATCATAACTTCACGGAGGCTTTGCTCAAGGCGATGAACAACATGATTGAGGTGGATTTGCTGCTGAACAAGCAAATTGAGCTGAAATATTTGTCGCGCATCAAGAAATTGCTGTATTTGTTGGCTATTGGCGACCCTTCGGCCCCCAATGTGAGCAAGCTGGCGCAGGAAATCGGTACTTCGCGCGCTACGGTGATGAATTACCTGAAGTATCTGGAGGAAACCCGCCTGATCAATATGGTGCACCGCGAGGGCGAAACTTTCCCGAAGAAACCGGCGGCTATTTATCTGCACGATGCAAACTTGATGTATGCGGTGTATGACAACACGATGTCGGAGCAGAACATCATGGAAACGTATTTCGTGAACTGCTTGTGGCGTCACCATACAGTGAACAAGGGACATCGCTCTGGTATGTTCCGTATCAATAACAATACGAATATCTGTGTGTGCGACAAGGCTCGCCGTGTGCGCACTACGGCCGACACCATTTATGTGCGCTACAACACGGATGTGGGTCGCGAAAACGAAATACCTTTATGGTTGTTCGGTTTCTTGTATTAAACTGCGCAGGACACATAACGACCTGACAAATCAGGCAGGTGTGGGTGAAAATGCTCTGCCACATCTGCTCATACGATACAGAGGGGTATGCCGGGTAAAGGACGTTCAGCGTCTGTTTGCCGGATTCCTCAAACAAACGGGGTTGCAGGTTTTGCCTGTTCACACCCGTGCAAAGGAGTGCCTTCGGGTTCATCCTTTACGAGGGGGAGCTTTGGGGCTTTCCTCCTCAAAAAAAACGAGAGGCTTTCGGGCCTTTCTCAGTAAATAAGCAAATTTCAATCTTTCTATTTTACAAAAACATTATGGCAAACAAGAATTTCATTACTTGTGACGGCAACCAGGCCGCTGCGCATATTGCTTATATGTTCAGCGAAGTTGCTGCCATTTACCCCATCACTCCTTCGTCGCCTATGGCCGAACACGTAGATGAGTGGTCAGCTCAGGGACGTATTAACCTGTTTGGCGACACGGTGAAGGTGCAGGAAATGCAAAGCGAAGGCGGCGCCGCAGGTGCTGTTCACGGTTCGCTTCAAGCCGGTGCGCTCACGACGACGTTCACCGCATCGCAGGGTCTGCTTCTCATGATTCCTAATATGTACAAGATAGCAGGCGAATTGCTTCCCTGCGTGTTCCACGTTTCAGCCCGTACGTTGGCCAGCCACTCACTCTGTATCTTTGGCGACCATCAGGACGTAATGGCTTGCCGCCAAACCGGTTTTGCCATGCTGTGCGAAGGTTCAGTTCAGGAAGTAATGGACCTTTCGGCTGTAGCTCACCTTGCTACGCTCGAAAGCCGCGTGCCCTTTATCAACTTCTTCGACGGTTTCCGCACTTCACACGAATACCAGAAGATCGAGGTTATGGACCAGGAAGACATCCGTCCGCTCGTTCCCATGGACAAGGTTAGCGAGTTCCGCAGCCGCGCCCTTACGCCCGAACACCCCGTGGCACGCGGTATGGCCGAGAACCCCGAAACCTTCTTCGCTCACCGCGAAGTGTGCAACAGCTACTACGATGCTGTGCCTGCCATCGTCGAAAAGTACATGGCTGAAATCAGCAAAATCACGGGTCGCGAATACAAACTCTTCAGCTACTACGGTGCCGATGACGCTGAACGCGTAATCATCTGCATGGGTTCAGTAACCGAAGCTGCCCGCGAAGCCATCGACTACCTCAACGCCAAGGGCGAAAAGGTGGGTATGGTCAGCGTACACCTCTACCGTCCCTTCTCAGTGAAGCACCTCCTCGCTGCAGTGCCCAAGACCTGCAAGAAGATTGCTGTGCTCGACCGTACGAAGGAACCCGGTGCAAGCGGCGAACCTTTGTATCTCGACGTGAAGGATGCTTTCTACAATGCAGAGAACCGTCCGGTTATCGTTGGCGGACGCTACGGCTTAGGCTCATGCGACACTACTCCGACGATGATTATCTCGGTTTACGAAAACCTCGCACTCCCCGAACCCAAGGATCACTTCACCGTAGGTATCGTTGACGATGTAACCTTCTGCTCACTGCCCCTCGAAGCTGAAAAAGCACTGGGCGGCGAAGGCATTTTCGAAGCTAAATTCTACGGTCTCGGTGCCGACGGTACTGTAGGTGCCAACAAGAACAGCATCAAGATTATCGGTGACAACACCGACAAGTATTGCCAGGCATACTTCTCGTACGACTCGAAGAAGTCGGGCGGTTTCACCTGCTCACACCTCCGTTTCGGCGACACCCCCATCCGTTCTACCTATCAGATTAAGACCCCGAACTTCGTGGCTTGCCACGTTCAGGCTTATCTGCACATGTACGACGTGCTTCGCGGTTTGCGCGACAACGGTACCTTCCTGCTCAACACCATTTGGGAAGGCGACGAGTTGGCTGCCAACCTGCCCAACAATGCCAAGCGCTACTTTGCTCAGCACAACATCACCGTTTACTATATCAACGCAACCAAGATTGCCCAGGAAATCGGCCTCGGCAACCGTACGAACACCATCCTTCAGTCTGCCTTCTTCCGCATCACCGAGGTAATCCCCGTTGATTTGGCCATTGAGCAGATGAAGAAGTTCATCGTGAAGTCGTATGGCAAGAAGGGTCAGGACGTTGTCGACAAGAACTACCAGGCTGTTGACCGCGGCGGCGAATACCAGAAGTTGGCTATCGACCCCGCATGGGCAAACCTTCCTGAGGACGAAAAGGAAGTACGCGACGAACCCGCTTACATCTCTGACCTCGTACGCCCCATCAATGCTCAAAACGGCGACTTGCTCCCCGTTAGCGCATTCAAGGTGTCGGAAGACGGTACTTGGGAACAGGGTACTGCTGCTTACGAAAAGCGCGGTGTGGCTGCATTCGTTCCGGTATGGCACAAAGAAAACTGTATCCAGTGTAACAAGTGCGACTTCGTATGTCCTCACGCAGCCATCCGTCCGTTCGTACTCACCGACGAAGAACTGAACGGCTTCAAGGGCGAAACCCTCGAAATGAAGGCTCCTGCCGCCATGAAGGGTATGCACTTCGTTCAGCAGGTTGACGTGCTCGACTGCTTGGGTTGCGGTAACTGTGCCGACGTTTGTCCCGGTATGAAGGGCAACAAGGCTCTCGAAATGGTGCCCCTCGAAACTCAGATGGACGAAGCCGGAAACTGGGAATACTGCGTGAAGAACGTAACCAGCAAACAGCACTTGGTTGACGTGAAACTCAATCCCAAGAACTCACAGTTTGCTACCCCGCTCTTCGAGTTCTCAGGCGCTTGCTCTGGTTGCGGTGAAACTCCGTACGTAAAACTCGTCAGCCAGCTCTTCGGCGATCGTCAGATGATTGCCAACGCTACCGGTTGCTCATCTATTTACTCTGGTTCAATTCCTTCAACTCCTTACACCACGAACGAAAAGGGTCAGGGTCCTGCTTGGGCAAACTCACTCTTCGAGGACTTCTGCGAATTCGGTTTGGGTATGGTAATGGCCAACAAGAAGATGCGCAAGCGCATTCAGAACTTGCTCGAAGCCGCTTCGGCCGACGAACACGTTCCTGCAGAATTCAAGGAAGCTGCTGCTGAATGGATTGCCGGACAGGAAGATGCTGACGCAAGCCGCGCTGCTGCCAACAAGCTCGAACCCATGATTCAGAAGGGTGCTGCCGATGGTTGCCCCGTTTGCAAGCAGCTCAGCGAATTGGCTCACTTCCTCACCAAGCGCAGCCAGTGGATTATCGGTGGCGACGGTGCTTCGTACGACATCGGTTACGGTGGTCTCGACCACGTATTGGCCAGCGGCGAAGACGTTAACATCCTCGTGCTCGATACCGAAGTTTACTCGAACACCGGTGGTCAGGCTTCAAAGGCTACCCCCGTTGGTGCCATTGCTCAGTTTGCCGCAGCCGGTAAGCGCGTAACGAAGAAGGACCTCGGCCTTATGCAAGCTACTTACGGCTATGTTTACGTGGCACAGGTTGCTATGGGTGCCGACCAGGCACAGTGCCTCAAGGCTATCCGCGAAGCTGAAGCTTACCACGGACCTTCACTCATCATTGCCTACGCTCCCTGTATCAACCACGGTTTGAAGATCAAGGGCGGTATGGGACGTTCACAGGCCGAAGAAGCCCGCGCCGTTGCTTGCGGTTACTGGCACCTCTGGCGTTACAACCCCGAACTCGAACTCGAAGGCAAGAACCCCTTCACGCTCGACTCGAAGGAGCCCAACTGGGATATGTTCCAGGATTACCTCGACCACGAAGTACGTTTCCTCTCACTGAAGAAGGCTATGCCCGAACAGGCACAGGAACTCTTCGACGAAACGAAGAAGGCTGCACAGCGCCGTTACGCTTCGTACGTTCGCAAGACCAAGGAAGACTGGAGCCTTTAATTCCGCAAAAACAACATCATTATTTGTTCAGCACCTAATTGCGGGTGCTGAATAAAATACCTGCCAACGCAGCATTCATTGTTCAAGATGAGTGCTGCGTTTTTTTTGTACACATAGCCCAAACGCGCCCTACTGAATACCATAGTTTTTGCCCCAACAGGCAAATATGGAAAGCATATTAAACAGGTTTGAAACGAATAATCGTTAACTTCGCCCAAAACAAGTCAATTAAACGGTAAAACCTATTTAGTCGTCCCTTAAGAATATCTTTTTCTGTTGATA
>FR901736.1 GCA_000437675.1 Prevotella sp. CAG:891 | reverse complement strand
ATCCATGAAAGTCTTCTGCGTCTTATGTCCGCTTACGTGCATCATCTGCAAGATGGTGTATTTGTGCGTCAGGTACATATTGGTGATTCCGCTACGGCGGGCTGTATGCGTAGTGACACAGTTGTAACGGGGCATCATCACTTCACCCTTACTGTTCCTCTCCACATTGATTTTTCCATCTGCTTCCTGTTTCCGCTGCTTCATGGTCAACTTGGTATGAACCTTTGCAGTCAAAGAGGGAACCGTTTCAGACAATGGGCTGTATGCGTAGTGACACAGTTGTAACGGGGCATCATCACTTCCCCCTCACTGTTACGTTCCACCACAATCTGCCCTTCCATTTCCTGTTTTTTCTGTTTCATGGTCAATTTGGTGTGAACCTTTGCAGCCAAAGAGGGAACCGTTTCAGACAACTCCTTTAGGATTTCCTTGATATAACGGTTGAGAATGACATCGACCACAGAAGGCAGGTTATAATTGTACTTTTCACAGATAGCCTGCAAGTTCGGATTCATAATGGGAATCTTTACTTCCGTATGGGTCTTTTGTTGCACAAGCCGGATAATAGGTGTCCCTTTGGCCGTAGTTGTAAAACTGTCAGGGGAAATGTTGTTGTAGTCGCTTACTCGCTGACAGGTTGTAGGGATTCCACGATATGCCTTACGGGCACAGGAAATATACCCAGAGGGAAAATATGCTGAGGTGCAGCCTGACTTCACCGAAGGCAAAGATACAACATACACAACCCGAAATACAAATTTTTTGACCGTCTAATATCGCACCTCGTAAGTTTTCCAAACCTCCGAATGGACATTCAGCCCTTTATCTACGGGCATTCCGGTGCATTTTCCACACGCGAAAAAAAATGGAATCGGGATAAAACATTTTATCTCTTGCCGATTCTCAAAACGTACAAAGTAGCAACGTTTTGCCTCACCCCAATGCCACACACCACGCACCTTTTGCTACTGAGTCATTTTGGGCTGACACCATCCATTTTCCACCCCACACAACAAATGCACAAAACTGGGTTTATTCATTAGCCGCGGTAACTCCCGACTATGAATGAACCCAGTTTTGTGCATTATTTGTGAACTCATCTCATCAGACAAGTCTATCAAAATAAGATTCTAAAAAATCCGTATCACATATTTAGCGGATAAAAAGCAATTCGCGATACTTAGGCAATGTCCACATTTCGTCCTCAACAATCAATTCCAGTTTGTCGATGTGGTAACGAATCTGATCGAAATAAGGAACAATTTCGTCGTGGTAAGCCACTGCAAGCGTTCTAACATCCTCGATTTTATTGACAACCTTGCGTTTTTCAACCATGGCTTCAACGTTCTCAGCGATGAAACTCGTGTGACGGTTGATTTTCTCAATCAAGTCAATATTATAGGCTGTGAGTTCCTTAACCTTGGCAGGATCGCTAAAGGCAAGTTGAATTTTATGAACATTGTCCACCAATTCACTCTGATACTTTGTGGCAACGGGAATAATGTGGTTCATACAAAGATCGCCCAACACACGAGCTTCAATTTGTACCTTCTTTTGGTAGGTTTCCCACTTAATTTCGTTGCGAGCTTCCAATTCATGACGGTTCATCACGTGCATGCTTTCGAACATCTTCACCGATTCATCGTCCAGATATCTGTCGAACACCAAGGGGCATGAAGTTTCGCAATCCAAGCCACGACGTGCAGCCTCTTCCTTCCACTCTTCGCTGTAACCATTTCCGTCAAACAGAATAGGTTTGCAAGTTTTAATGTCTTGGCGAATCACTTCCAAAATAGCCTTAATCTTATCAGTTCCTTTGGCAATCAGTTCGTCAACGCGTTCCTTAAAGTTGGTCAAAGCTTCTGCTACAGCTGTGTTCAGCGCAATCATTGCACTAGCGCAGTTGGCCGTTGAACCTACAGCACGGAATTCAAAGCGATTACCCGTAAAGGCAAAAGGCGACGTACGGTTACGGTCGGTGTTATCAATCATCAGTTCCGGAATCTGCGGCACGTCAAGCTGTACGCCGTGCTTACCTTCAAGTACAAAGAGTTCGTCACTGGTTGACCGCTCTACCTTTTCAAGCAGTTCGCTAACCTGTGAACCCAAGAAACTTGAAATAATAGCTGGAGGCGCTTCATTCGCTCCCAGACGGTGAGCATTTGTTGCACTCATAATCGAAGCCTTAATCAAGCCGTTATGTTTATACAAACCGATGAGCGTTTCAACCAAGAACACGACGAAGCGCAAGTTCTCTTCCGGATTCTTACCCGGAGCGTGCAGCAACAAGCCGGTGTTAGTGGTCAAGCTCCAGTTGTTGTGCTTACCCGAACCGTTCACTCCGGCAAAAGGCTTTTCGTGCAGCAAGCAGCGGAATCCGTGCTTACGGGCAATTTTGCGCATCAACGACATGATGAGCATGTTATGGTCAACAGCCAGATTGCATTCTTCGAAAATCGGAGCCAACTCAAACTGGTTAGGAGCCACTTCGTTATGAAGCGTCTTGCAAGGAATACCCAATTCAAGGGCTTGAATTTCAAGATCGCGCATAAATTCAGCCACACGTTCAGGAATGGCGCCAAAGTAATGGTCGTCCATCTGTTGGTTTTTGGCCGAATCATGTCCCATAAGCGTACGGCCGGTAAGCAGCAAGTCGGGACGAGCGGCATAAAGGCCTTCATCTACGAGGAAATACTCCTGTTCCCATCCCAAGTTAGCCGTTACGCGGGTAACTTCCGGATAAAAATACTGGCACACTGCCGTAGCAGCTTTATCTACGGCAGCCAATGCTTTTTTCAAAGGTGCCTTGTAGTCGAGTGCTTCACCCGTGTAACTAACAAACACGGTAGGAATCATCAGCGTATCGCCTACAATAAACACAGGCGACGCAGGATCCCACGCCGAATAGCCACGTGCTTCGAACGTAGAACGGATACCTCCATTAGGGAACGATGAAGCATCGGGTTCCTGCTGTACGAGTTCCTTACCCGAAAAATCCTCAACCATGCCTCCTTTCATATCGTGTTCTACGAAAGCGTCATGCTTTTCTGCGGTACCTTCGGTCAGCGGTTGAAACCAGTGTGTGCAGTGTGTCACACCCATTTCCATGGCCCATTGCTTCATACCTTTGGCCACATCATTTGCTACTGCCAAGGGTAAGGGAGAGCCCTTTTCAATTACTTCGCGCAGCTGATAGTAAGTTTCACGGGTCAGGTACTTAAACATTTTTTCCTGATTGAACACATACTTGCCAAAGTAGCTTGATGGGCGTTCTGAGGGTGTTTTCACCTCAAGCGGGCGTTTTTTAAATGCCTCTTCAACGACTTTAAAACGAAGGTTACTCATACTAGGGATGAATGAAATGATTTTGCGTTTAATGCCTACACTTTCATCTGTTCTAATACAAACAAACGGTTAGGCGTTGCAAATTTACTGCAAACGTACGCTTTGCAAAAGTATTTGTTCATTTTTCTTTTCCAGAATTGTATTTTCTTCCTCAAAAATAAAGGATAGGTTTGCATTTTCCGTTCTTTTCATGCTTATTCTGCCGCTATTTCTGTCTGCAAATCCGTTTACTTTGAGCCTCTCTATGCCACCACTCATTTTTTTTGCTACCTTAGCTCCTGTTTTCTTTATAAGTAGGTGTTCATAATTATTTTTACATTTGAATT
>FR901735.1:28400-31456 GCA_000437675.1 Prevotella sp. CAG:891 | reverse complement strand
AACCCGTTCATTTTCACCTTTATTCACCTGTTTGTTGAATCCGTCCCTGCGCACCCGAAGCCGCGAAATGTTTCCCCTTTCAAAGTGATAACATTTTATCTCTTGCCGATTCTCAAAACGTACGAAGCAGCAACGTTTTGCCTCACCCCAATGCTGCAGCCCCACACCTTTTTGCTACTGATTTCATCAACCTTCGTGCCATTCGTAGCCGCGTGTAAGTGCGCGTCAGGTTCGAGGGCATTTTCAATGGGTGAAGCCGCCCCGAAGAAATGATTAGGAAGGAGTTAGAAACAAAAAAAGCAGTGTCATATAGACACTGCTTAGAAAAAAGAGTTCTGCGGGGAAAGCAGAACTCTGGGGGAAGGGGATGTTGTTCCACACCGATTCGAACGATGACTGAGAGAACCAAAAACTCTAGTGCTACCATTACACCATGGAACATCCATTATTGATGGCATTCGTTTCCGAAATGCGTTGCAAAGGTATGAACTATTTGCGAATCTGCCAAATTTTTTTCGCTTTATTTATGGGCCGTTCTGCATTTTTTGTGCTTGCAGCGTGGCAACTTTTGCAAAACTCCGTGATGCTTTCTGCTAAAAAAAGCAGGAGGTGTGCGGTTGGGATGCACACCTCCTGCTTGATGGAGAGATGAACGAGGTCAGAGGGTTTACTTGCCCTCGTTCAAAAATTCCAACGCACGCTTCACGATGTCGTTGCGGCGGTTGGTGTATTGGAAATACTCGTTGCGGTCCCACAGGTGCATGATGATGGAGCCTTTGAGCAAGATGGCCAGTTCGCGACGCGTGTCGGCCAGGTCCTTGTCGTCCTTCGGTTCCAGTTTTTTGCGTTTGGCATTGGCCATTATGGAGTCGATGAGTTCGGCCGGTGCTTCGAACTTGGCGTCGAAGTCGGCAAACGAGCGGTATTTGCGTTTGATTTCCTTGCGGTGCGAGTCGGCATAGTGCAAGGTAGCTTCGAGCACCAGGTTGTTGCGGTAAATGGCACGCAGCAAGGGCGGATTGGCGGTGGTGTCGAGCGGCACAAAGATGTCGGGCATGATGCCGCCGCCACCGTAGACGGTGCGATGCTTTTCGAGCGTGTGGTACACCTTGGTAGAGTCGAGGCGGATGCTGTCGACCGAGGTGAGTTCGCCGTGCGTGTAGCGGTTGTCGAGGTCGCGGTTGTAGGCCTCTTTCTGCCCCTTGGCGTAGGGCTTTTGGATGCAGCGGCCCGAAGGCGTGTAGTAATGCGACACGGTGAGGCGAATCATGGAGCTGTCGGGGAGGTCGATGGGGCGTTGCACCAGACCCTTGCCGAAGGTGCGGCGGCCAATGATGGTGCCGCGGTCGTGGTCCTGAATGGCACCGCTCACAATTTCGGCAGCTGAGGCCGAAAATTCGTCGACCAGCACAACGAGGCGACCCTTGTGCTGCATGAGTCCGTTGCCCTCGGCACGCAGTTCCTGACGCGGCATGACGCGGCCGTCGGTGTAGACAATCATTTTGCCGTTGGGCAGAAATTCGCTGGCCACCTCCTGGGCGGCGTTGAGGTAGCCGCCACCGTTGAACTGGAGGTCGAGAATGAGGTCCTGCATGCCCTGTTGCTGCAATTCCTTGATTTTGTCGTGTACCTCCTTGCCCGAAGTGGCCCCGAAGCTGTCGAGCTTGATGTAGCCTGTGGTGGGGGTGATGAGGTAGGCCGCGTCGACGGTGTTGAGCGGAATTTTGTCGCGCACGATTTTAAAGTGCAGCACGTCTTTGGCTCCGCGGCGCACAATGTCGAGGTGGGCAATGGTGCCCTTGGGGCCGCGCAGGAGCGTCATGATGCTGTCGCGGTCCATTTTTACCCCCGCAATGGTGCGGCCGTTGACGGCGATGATGCGGTCGCCTTCAAGTACACCCGCCTTTTGGCAAGGCCCTTTGCTGACAACTTGCAGCACGAGGAGCGTGTCTTTGTCGATGTTGAAACTTACCCCGATGCCTTCGAAGTTTCCGGTGAGCGGTTCGGTGAGTTTGCGTGTTTCCTTGGCGTTGGTGTAGGAAGAGTGCGGGTCGAGCTTGCTGAGTATGCCGTTGATGGCATCTTCAACGAGTTTTTTCTGGTCGACACTGTCGACATAAAGACTGGTAATGGCGATTTGTGCCATTTGCAGTTTTTTGAGTTGGTTGACGTCGATGTCGTCGTAAGGGCTGCGGTGTTGTGCGCAGACCGGGAGGGTGAGCAGCAGCGCGAGCAGCAGTAGGAGTTTTTTCATATTGTACATTTTTTGAATGAAATGAGCACCCGGTTCCGCGTGGACTATTCGTCGGTGGAACGGGGGGTGTGGCGACGCGGCAGGAAGTCGGACACGTCCTTGCCGTAGGCGATGAGTTCGCGCACGACGCTCGACGAAATGTCGGCAATGTGCGATTCGGTGAAGAGCATCACTGTTTCGACCCCCGAAAGCCGGTGGTTCATAGCGGCAATGTCGCGCTCGTATTCAAAATCCTTGACCGAACGAAGGCCGCGCAGAATGAACTGAGCCCCTTCGCGGCGTACGAGGTCGACGGTGAGGTCGTTGTAGGCCACCACCTTGATGCGCGGTTCGTCGGCATAGATGCGGCTGATGGCTTCAACGCGTTCGTCGGTTGAAAAGAGCGAGCGCTTGCTGTCGTTGACACCTACGCCAATGACAATGCGGTCGAACATGGGAAGCCCGCGCTCAACGATGCTGGCATGGCCCACGGTGAAGGGGTCGAACGACCCGGGGAAGATGGCTATTTTCATAGCAGAATGGGAAGTGTGAATGAAAAAAGAGAGGCTTAGAAATCGCTTTCGGTGGGGTCCTCCTCAACGACGAGGTTGTCGATGATGAAACCCTGACGCTCCATGGTGTTTTTGCCCATGTAATATTCAAGCAGCGACTTGACATTGTCGCTTTTGTGCAGCGTGACGGGTTCGAGGCGGATGTCGGGACCGATGAAGTGTTTGAACTCGTCGGGCGAAATTTCACCCAATCCCTTGAATCGCGTGATTTCGGGGTCGGGACTCAGACGCTTGATGGCTGCCTGACGCTC
>FR901735.1:27596-28215 GCA_000437675.1 Prevotella sp. CAG:891 | reverse complement strand
GGCGTTTGCAGGATGTAGACGTGCCCCTTTTTGATGAGGTCGGGGAAGAACTGCAGGAAGAAGGTAATCATGAGCAGGCGAATGTGCATGCCGTCGACATCGGCATCGGTGGCCACGATGACTTTGTTGTAGCGCAGGCCGTCGAGTCCGTCTTCAATGTTGAGCGCAGCCTGTAGCAGGTTGAATTCCTCGTTTTCGTAGACCACCTTTTTCGTCAGGCCAAAGCAGTTGAGCGGTTTGCCGCGGAGTGAAAATACGGCCTGGGTGTTGACATCGCGGCTCTTGGTGATGGAACCGCTGGCCGAGTCGCCCTCGGTGATGAAAATGGCAGAGTCGAGGCGCGGGTCGGCATCGGGTTCCTCGTCCTTTTTCTTGCTTTTGGGCGCCGGGTCGTTGAGGTGGATGCGGCAGTCGCGGAGTTTGCGGTTGTGGAGGTTGGCCTTTTTGGCCCGTTCGCGCGCCAACTTCGTAACGCCGGCAATGGCTTTGCGCTCCTTTTCGCTTTCCTCAATTTTCTGCTTCAGCACATCGGCAATGTCGGTGTGCATGTGCAGGTAGTTGTCGACGTTTTCCTTGACGAAATCGCCCACGAACTTGTTGACGCTGATGCCCGAGAGCG
>FR901735.1:0-27480 GCA_000437675.1 Prevotella sp. CAG:891 | reverse complement strand
CGGTTCGATGACGCGTACGGCAATGGCTGCGACGAGTCCGTTGCGCACGTCCTGCACATCGTAGTTCTTGCCGAAATACTCCTTGATGGTGCGAGCAATGTGCTCTTTGAAGGCACTTTGGTGCGTACCGCCCTGGGTGGTGTGCTGGCCGTTGACAAAGGAGTAATACTCCTCGCCATACTGCGAGGTGTGGGTAAAGGCAATGTCGATGTTGGGCCCGGTGAGGTGGATAATGGGGTAGAGGCCCGGGGCGGTCATGTTGTCGTTGAGCAAGTCCTCCAGACCGTTGCGGCTGATGATGCGCCGTCCGTTGTAGAAAATGGCCAGTCCCGTGTTGAGGTAGGTGTAGTTCCGCAACAGATTTTCCACAAATTCCGAGTGGAAACGGTAGTTGACGAAGAGCTGCTTGTCGGGCTGGAAGAAGATGTAGGTGCCGTTTTCCTCGTCAGTGGTGCTTTCGGTGTCGCTGATGAGTACCCCCTTTTCGAAGGTGGCTTCGCGCATTTTTCCGTCGCGTACGCTGCGGGCCACGAATCGCACCGAGAGCGCATTGACGGCTTTCAGACCCACCCCGTTCATACCCACCGAGGCAGTGAATACGGCAGTGTCGTACTTACCGCCCGTGTTGAGCTTCGAAACCGCGTCGACCAGTGCACCGAGGGGAATGCCGCGTCCGTAGTCGCGGATTTCGGCGCTAAGGTTGTCGTGGATGTTTACTTCGATGCGTTTACCATAGCCTTCGTTGAATTCGTCGATGCTGTTGTCGATGCTTTCCTTGAGCAGCACGTAGATGCCGTCTTCGGCGTGCGAACCATCGCCCAATCGGCCAATGTACATGCCCGGTCGGGTGCGTATGTGCTCCGTGTCTTCGAGGTGTCGGATTTTGCTTTCGTCGTAAACCACTTCGGGTTTGGGTTGAGGTTGGAGGTTATCTTCGGCCATTTATATCGTTAAGAAAAAAGGGTTAGGAAGGATTGTTGCAAAGCAGAAGGAAGGCAAATGATTGTTTGCCCGAGAGCCACATTTAGAGACTGCCTTTGAAGCAGCGGCGACGTTTGTGCTGTTCGGTTTTAAAGTATTGCCATTGGTTCTGCACTTTGTCGTTCATTTCGAGTTCAGGATTGGTTTCGGCATATTCAAACCCGAGTTCCTGATATACGGGAATGAGGTCGGTGAAGAGCAGGGCGTTGACGCCTTTTCCCTGATAGTCGGGGCGCACGGCCACCAGCAGGAGGTCGAGCATCTTGGGACGTTTCCACTTCAAAGCCTTGAGCAGGTGGAACCACCCGAAGGGCAGAAGCTTGCCCTTGGCCTTTTGCAGGGCTTCAGAGAGCGAGGCCATGGATATGCCGACGGCCACAATTTCGTTTTGCTCGTTTTCGACAATGCTGACCATGCGGAGGTCGAGCACAGGCACGTACATATTGACGTACTGGTCGATTTGCCGCTCGGTCATTTGCGAATAGTTGAAGAGCGGAGTGTAGGCCTTGTTGATGAGTCGGAAAATGTCGTGGGCAATACCCGTTTCCTTGATTTCCTTTCGGCTGGTGATTTTGCGGATGTGCAGCTTATACTTTTGGGCGATGATGGCCGAAATGCGTTTGTGCTTTTCGGGAATGGCATCGGGAATGTAGACCTTCATTTCAACCCAGTCGGCACTGCGTTCAAGGCCGAGCAGGTTCATGTGCTCGGGGTAGTAGGGGTAATTATAGATGGTGGCCATGGTTGAAAGCTGGTCGAAGCCGTCGATGAGCATACCCTCGGCATCCATGTCGGTGAATCCGAGCGGACCTTCAATTTCGTTCATGCCGCGTTCGCGTCCCCACTGCTTGACGGTGTCGATGAGTGCACGGCTGACGTCGAGGTCGTCAACAAAATCAATCCACCCGAAGCGTACTACCTTTTTGTTCCAGGTTTCATTGGCACGGTGGTTGATGATGGCAGCCACACGGCCCACGATTTTGCCGTCGCGCATTGCCAGAAAGTAGTCGGCCTCGCAAAATTCGAATGCTGCATTCTTTTGCGGCGAAAAGGTGTTGAGCATGTCGTCGTAGAGGTCGGGTACGGAGTAGGGGTTGTCTTTGTAAAATTCGTAATTGAAGCGGATGAATTTTTTCAACTCCGCCTTATTGCTTACTTTCTTGATTTCAACGGTCATGGCCGGGGTTTGAGTTGGGGTTAAAGGTTTGGTTATGGAATGGATTGCCCGGTGGCTATTCGGTACTTGTGTAGCGTTCGGCACAGCGAAGGCAAATTTACGAAATTTCAGGCAGAGCAAGGTGGCATTGCTGGGTGTTTTAGGCTTCGCCGCACAATAAGTAGCTGCTGAAAATCGTTTTCATGCTTCTACTTGTGTCTTTATGTGCCACGGATTAAGGCACGGGGTCGTAGCCGCTGCCTCCCCAGGGGTGACAGCGCAATATGCGCCGGATGGCCAGGTACGACCCTTTCAGCGCGCCGTGTTTTTGGATGGCTTCGACTGCATACTGTGAACAGGTGGGGGTGAAACGGCAGGCTGGCGGAAGCATGGGCGAAATGAACCGCTGGTAAAAGCGGATGGGCAGAATAAGCAGACGTTTGAACATGGCAAACAAGGTTATTTTGACAAAAGTCGGGGTACTGATAGGGGGTGCTGCCGAACGGGTTAAACTGTTTCGCAACCTTCATTTTCGTGAGGTGCCACCTCTGAAGGTTTGGCTGCCGCAGGGTTCGAGTGGTTCACGCGGTCGGCAATGCGTAGCAGCACGGTTTGCATGCGTTCCATGACTTTGGCCGAGCGTATGGGTTTTTCGGCCAGCCAGATGAATGCGATGTTGATGGCTGTGTCCTGTGGCAAGGCTTGCAGCAGCAGATGCTTTTGCAGGCGGTATGCCTCGCGCAGCTGCCTTTTGGCCCGGTTGCGGTCGACGGCGTGGTGCAATCTGCGTTTGGCTACGCTGAGCAACACCTTGACGGCCGGTCCTGTGGTGGGTTCAACCTGTTTGAAGGTGGCACGCAGCGGGTAGGCCGTGAACGATTGGCTGCCGGCAGAGAACAGCGCCTCGATTTCTTTTTGCTTACACAGATGTTCGGGTTTCCTGAAGGTAAAGGTTGCCATGAGTAGGAATTGTAGGTTGATATTGTATATCTGACTGTCCAAAAAATGGCTGTACCGTGTGCATAGCGCGCACGGTGCAGCCACTTACATTTTGTTTTGAAATTTTCCGATAGGTAATGACAACTTGCCGGCTTTTTCAGTTATCAGTATGTTCTTCTGAGCTTAAGGCTTATGCCTTTTGCTGGTCGAGATACATTTCGATGGCTGCTGTCATGGAGCGTGCTTCGGGGGTCGGTGCCGAAAGGTCGCAACGCAGTCCGGCGTTTTCCATTGCCTTTTTGGTAGCGGGACCGAAGCAAGCGAGGCGTGTGCTACCCTGTTTGAAGTTAGGGAAGTTCTTCAGCAAGGATTCAACACCGGCAGGGGTGAAGAATACGAGCATGTCGAAGTCGAAGGGCTGCTCCTTGGGGTATTCGTTGCTTACCGTGCGGTACATTACGCATTCGGTATGTTTCAACTTTTTGGCGTCGAGCATTTCGGCCACATCATCGTTGTGTACATCCGAAAGGGGCACCAGGTAATTTTCGGCTTTGTGCTTGGCCATAACGGCTACGAGTTCGGGCCATTTACCTGTGCTACCAAAGAACACCTTGCGTTTGCGATACTGCACGTACTTCTGAATGTAGAGGGCCACGGTTTCAGAAATGCCGAAGTACTTCATGTCTTCGGGAAGCGCAATGCGCATTTCCTTGCAGAGCGTAAAGAAATAGTCGATGGCATGACGCGAATTGAACACAATGGCCGTGTGGTCGAGTATTTGCACCTTCTGTTGGCGGAACTCGCGTGCCGAAAGTCCTTCGATTTTGATGAAGGGGTGGAAAGTGAATTCCACATTTTCTTTGGCTTCGATGTCGAAATACGGGGACTTCTCGGAAGTAGGTTTCGGTTGCGAAACAAGAATCTTCTTGATCATGTACTACGTTTGTTGGACAGCTGGGGCGGCGGAATCCACCGCGCTACGTATGATAGTTTAACTAATTAATTGTCAGCAAAAAACTGTTTGCATAAACCATGATTCGCAGCAAAATGAGCAACGGCATGATTTCAAGGGTGCAAAAGTACAAAAAAAGATGCACCCAGCCGAACGTGTAGTTGAAAAATGTGCGGTAACACTTGTACATGAGTAACGATTTGTCAACTACAAGTATACAAATGAACGCCTTAACCATGTTGGCAAAGCTCATGTCGAAGTAAATGACCAGCAGGGCAACGGGGAGCAATGCCAGGCCCAGGGCCAGCACGCTGAGCAGGTAGGTCTGGTTCCATTGCGTGCGCTGCTCGCGACTGAAGAACACGCTGTTCACAAAGTTGTAGAGTATGGTTTTCAGAATGTAGTACAAACTGGATATGCCTACGCTGACGCTCAATATTTTGTAGGGCGAAACCTGATTGAATACTTCAATTTGTTTTTCCTGAGTAAAGTCGAAGAAGAGCAGACCGATGACAAAGCAGGTTTGGAAAATGAGAAACACCTGACCGCGTATGGCGGTTTCGACGTGTTCTGAAAACAGGTTGCCGCGTACGCTGGGGCGGTGAAAGAACTCCTTCATCTGGTCGCGCAGAAAGTGGCGCGAACGCGATATGACCCACACTACGAGGAAAAAACTCAGCAGCAGGGTGATGGTTACGAAATTATCGTTTTTGAACCGGTAGGGCACAGGGTCGCCGGCAATGCCCGAGGGCTGCACAAAGGTTTCGCTGAAGTGCATGCCCGAGGTGCTGTCGAGCTGTTCGGCCAGTTCCGACTTCTGAATTTTGACCAGTCCGTCGGCCCAAGGGTCTGTTTGGCATATTTCGGGCAAACAGGTGAGCGGCTCGTTGCCCGGCAGGGGCAGGAGTTCGTGGGGCAGGGTGGGGCGCGCAAGGGTGTCGGTGAAGGCTTTATGACGCACGTGGCCTTGCGGCACGGCCGTCGGTTCAGACACCGCAGCCTGACTTTCTGCTTCACTCGAAGGGGGTGAAAGTGTCTGGACGTGTTGAAGCGTATCTTGCTGCATGTGAAAAAATGAGGGTAATTTCAGAAAATGAAGTCGTCTGAACTTTTATGAATTCAAGATTATGCCTTTAATTTTTGAGGCGTTTTGGGCCTTGCAGAAGGAGTGTAGCGAGCTACACGACTGATGAAAAGTCAAAAAACGGCCAAAAAGAAAGGTGAAGATTGAGTTTAGAAGAGATAAATCTCCAAATCAAATCTTCGTCAGAAAAGTTTAGACGACTTCAATAAGTAGGTGCTTAAAAATAATTCATGCATTGAATCTCCACTTGGCTGTGGCAGTTGCTGAATTGATTCCTAAACACCTACTTACTCAAATGGTCGTGTGTTACAAAACTTCGATTTCAGCAGGCGATAAATGCGTAATCGCTGCAATTTGCTCAATGGGAATTCCGGCTAATTTCATTTGGCGGGCCGACGACGCAATGATGGAGTGTTGTTCTGATAAACGCTGCTCCTTCTCAGCCAACTGCTCCTCTTTCTCAGCCAACTGTTGTCCTTGTTCAGCCAATTGTTGTCCTTGCTCAGCCAATTGGTCCTTTTGCTCAGCCAACTGTTGTCCTTGTTCGGCCAACTGATTCTTTTGTTCGGCCAACTGATTCTTTTGTTCAGCCAACTGTTCCTTTTGTTGCTTGAGTGCTTCTTCGCGTTGCATAATGAGTGTATCGCGTTCTTCAATGGCTTGAAAGAACTCCTCTTCGACGTTCATGTTTTGTCTGACTTGTGCATCGGCAGCAGCGGCTACCAATCGATTGATCAGGCACATCATTTCCGGGTCATCGCGGTAAATGCTTTCATCGATGTACATAACCCGGTTGTCGTCGTCGCTTTTAAGCGTTTGATCGAATAGGCTTAGCACTTTTTCCAAGCGGTTGTTCACCCGGCTGTACAGTCGTGGAATTTGTACGATGATGCTTTCGTGCGTCAGGCTTTCGACAAAGGGGTCGGGCAATCCTTGGGTCACTTCATTGCCTTCGTAGTCGTACGAGCGATGTTTGACATAAAGAATAGGTTCTTCAATGTTGCCCACACGATGTCCGAGCAAATAAACGGCCACCATCGGGATGCCACGGCTCGACAAATGATTGTCCTTCAGCATGTTATCCGGGTTGGCATATTGTGCGCCCAGGTATTGACGGAAGCGGAGCGTTTCGGTTTCGAGCCACGTTTTTTGCAGTTCAATCAGTACCAAGTGGGTGTGACCATCTTCCTCGCGCACTTTGGCTGCAAAATCGATGCGAAACATGGATATTTTGTCGCGATACACATTAGCATATTCGTGTTTACGCATTTCCACTTCCACCACCGTTTTTTTGAGCAGGGCAGAAAGCAGGATTTTCACTACACGTTCGTCTTCAAGCCAATATTTGAAAACGGTGTCATAAATGGGATTTGCAAAATACAACATGATTGCCTCCTTTCGTTACGGTTGTACCGATAAGTACTGTATTGATTTGTAAATACGGATTTAAAGGGGAAATACTTTACAGCTATTTATTATCCACGAAGATACCACTTTATTTGCATAAGTAGGTGCTTCCGATTATTTATTATAATGCTAAGTAGGTGTTCAAAATTATTTTATATAATTCCTATCGAAGTATTTTTACTTTGCATTACGTTCTTGCACCGCATTTGTTTGCCCTGCGCTCAGTCACATAGCCCGCTATGCTCCTTCGCACAGAACAAACAACTACGGCACAATAACGCAATTCAAATGTAAAAATAATTTTGAACACCTACTTATCGAAGTAAAAATAATTCGGAACATCTATTTATGGAAAATAAATTTGCCTCGAATGTCGCTAATCTATTGTATGGTTTTCGCGTTGCGAGTCACCAAGTTAAAGCGCGGCAAATTTGCGCACCGATTTGTCCCATAGCGGAGTGGTTCGAGCCAGTTCGATGGCTTCGGCCGGAGTGTGTGCCACACGCCATATTTCAGCGTGCTGGCTACGCATAAAGCGTTCGTCGACGGCATGCTGCAACTGTGCGAGCAAGGCATCGAAGTAGCCGTTGGTGTTCAGGATGATGATGGGCTTGAGATACAGTCCCAGCTGTTTCCAAGTGATGATTTCGAGCAATTCCTCCAATGTGCCTACGCCCCCCGGCAGCGCAATGCAAGCATCGCTCATTTCGGCCATCAGCTCTTTGCGGCGGTGCATATCGGGCGTCACGATGAGTTCGCTCATGCCCGTGTGCTGCCATTGCTGGTCGATCATGAATTGCGGAATAATGCCTACCGCCTTGCCGCCTTTGCACAGGCAAGCATCGGCACAAGCACCCATGAGTCCCGTGCGTCCGGCACCGTTCACCAGCGTGTGGTTGCCTTGAGCCAGCAGCGAACCCAGTTCGCGAGCCGCATCGGTATACACTTCGGGCAGTTGTCCGCTCGAAGCAGCGTAAACAGTAATGTTCATGTATATGTATTAAAGTTTCAGAGTTTATGTAGTGAGCAAAAGCCCCTTATCCCTTCCATGCCACGTTGGCAGGGGAATGGATAAGGGGCTTTTTTGTGTGTATATCAGTTCGGCAAAATCATTACAGACCGAAAGCCTGCTTGATTTTCTCAACCATGTTGAGTTTTTCCCAAGTGAACAATTCGACGTTCACCTTTTTGTCGGGTTGGCCAAACGAACGGAAGGTTTTCGTCACGCGGCGCGGTTCGCGTCCCATGTGGCCATAGCTGGCCGTTTCCTCGTAAATGGGGTTGCGGAGTTCCAGGTCGCGTTCGATGGCAGCCGGACGAAGGTCGAACAGCTGTTTCACCTTTTCGGCAATTTCGCCATCCGTCAGGTTCACGTGGCTGCGGCCGTAAGTATCGACAAAGATAGAGATGGGTTTATCCACGCCAATGGCATAGCTCAACTGAACGAGCATTTCGTCGGCCACACCGGCAGCCACCATGTTTTTGGCAATGTGGCGTGCAGCGTAAGCCGCCGAGCGGTCCACCTTCGAAGGGTCCTTGCCCGAGAAAGCACCACCACCGTGTGCGCCCTTGCCACCGTAAGTGTCGACAATGATTTTGCGTCCCGTTAAACCCGTATCGCCGTGCGGGCCGCCGATAACGAATTTGCCCGTAGGGTTCACAAAGTATTTGATGTCGTTCGTTTCGAAGAGTTTTTTGATTTCGGGCGTATTGACACGTTCAGCCACCACGCGCGGAATCAGAATTTCGCGTACATCCTTTTCAATCTGTGCCACCATCTGACGGTCGGCCTCGTCCTGCGAGCCCGCTTGTTCGGCAGTGATGAATTCGTCGTGTTGCGTCGAAACGACGATGGTGTCGATGCGGCGTGCCACATGGTTGTCGTCGTATTCCACCGTCACCTGGCTTTTCGAGTCGGGGCGCAGGTAAGTCATCACCTTACCCTCGCGGCGAATTTCGGCCAATACATACACAATGTCGTGCGCCAGCGAAAGGGGCAACGGCATGTAGTTGTCGGTTTCGTTGTTGGCATAACCAAACATCATGCCCTGGTCGCCGGCACCCTGTGCCATAGGGTCGGTCGCGTCTTTGCGGTCAACGCCTCGGTTGATGTCGCCGCTCTGTTCGTGAATGGCACTGAAAATGCCGCAGCTTTCAGCTTCGAATTTGTAAGCAGCTTTGGTGTATCCGATGCGTGCAATGGTATTGCGCACCACGTCCTGCAGGTCGACGTAGGCTTCGCTTTTCACTTCACCTGCCACAACCACCTGTCCGGTGGTAACGAGCGTTTCGCAAGCTACTTTTGAGTTGGGGTCGTAAGCCAGCAACTGGTCAAGTACGGCGTCAGATATTTGGTCTGCCACCTTGTCGGGGTGTCCTTCCGACACCGATTCGGATGTGAATAAGTATCCCATAGTTTTTGTAATGAAAAATAATAAGTAAGGGTTAGCCCGGCTTGGTGTTAGGCTTGAAACAGCTTTTCCCGTTGGCCCGGCGTAAAAAAAACAAGCCTGCTTTCGCATGGCGGAAACAGGCAGAGTGGGATTCGGCTATTGTTCATGTTAGCATCGTCAGCAGTTGGGGCAGCAGCGTATCGTTGTTTGGAAACGCCGGCCACAATGTGCACCACCTTGACCCGTAAAGTCGAAGGAGCACGTGTCCGCTGTGCGAGTTTTAGCATTGTTTTATAGAGGTTGCAAGCAGCCAAATCTGTCCTCTTGTCTGATTTCGCATGCAAAGTTAGGCATTTTTTCAGACATAATTCGTGTGTTTACAAATTTTAGGGTTCGCCCGAAATCTGAGGCATGCAGTTTCAATCGCCACCTCTCTGTGGTAACTGTTAAACGGGATTCTTCGTAATGTGTAAAATTACATTAAAAAATGTCCGCACTTTTTCACTGTTTTTCGGCTGTTTGAGTGGCCGGTTGGCCTATTCTTGAAATACTCCGCGATTGTCGAAATTAGTTCCGAACTAGTTTGAATTAGTTCCAAGCTAGTTGAAATTAGTTCCGAGCTAGTTTGAATTAGTTCCGAGCTAGTTTCAACAATTTTGGAACTATTGATAATCAGCGTTTTCAAAAGTACCATAAAGTCGGTCATCCATACGCAAGTTTCGCGCTTACACACACGACGAGGCAATCTTTCCGGTTTTACTTTTGTTCAGAAATTTGTGAATGCAAAACGCATACAAAAAAACCGCCTGCACAGCCTGATAGCTGTACAAGCGGTTTTGATGTGAGTGACTAATTGTTAGTCGGCAATGAGCGAGAACTCAGCAGCCGAAGCATAGTCCTGACCACTCTGTTCGTTGAGCGCACGCAAGCGGATGAAGCGAGCCTTAACGGGCTTGCTGAACATCACGCGCTTCAGGTCGGCATTGTTTTCGAAAGTGCCTTTGTGAATGGGGTTGCCCCATTCCTTACCATCGTTGCTCACGTAGATTTCGTAGTCCTTAATCCAGCCGTTGCTGCCGCTGGTACGCGGTTGCAGCGTAAAGCCCTTCATGTTCTTCGGTTCACCGGCGTCGAAGTCTACCCAGTGGGGATACTTGGCCAGGGTGATAGAGTACATGGTGTGCCAGATAGAGTTGACATCGCCGTCGACCATGTTCTTGGCATCGCCGCTGCCCGGTTCCTGTGAAGAGGCAAAGGCCACTTCGAGGGGCACGCTTTCGATGCGGGCATAAGTCATTTCGGTAGTCAGTTCGGGGTTCTCCTTGTACCAAGCCTTTACCGTACCGCCTGCGCGGAGGTCGATGGCACCGGTATAGGGTTTACCCTTTTTCGCACCATTGATGCTGTACATGATGGTGCGGTCTTTGGCAGCGGTGCTGAGCGTTACTTTGCCCACGCGGCTGTGTTCGAAGCTGATGGGTTTTTCGCCCGAAGCCGAAACCTTAGCCGTTTCGTTGATGATGGCAGGCATGGCACGACCCATGTTGACGGGACGGATGATGAAGCCAAACTGATAGCTGGTGCTGAGCGTCTGGTCGGGGGTAAGAGGTCCGCCCTGTCCGCAGCTTGCACCGCCCAGACCCGTTACCTTGGCATCGAGGTGCAGGTGAGTGCCGCTCGATTTGGGCAACTGGTGCGGGTGAGCAGCCAGTGTGAGTTCCTGTTGGCTCCAGGGCAGCGCAGAGGCTGACATGGTGCTGTCGGCAATGAACACTACGCCCTGTCCGCGGTCGTTGGTCAGTGCGCACCAACGCACTTCTTCGCGGTTGCCTTGAGCCTGAGGCTTGGGCAACATGATGCCCTGGTCGGCTACGGTCGAAGTGTGAAGTTCGATGAACTGGCCCGTTTTGCGGTCGTTGTAGTTGTTGATGGGGCCGCGGCCGTAGTAGTTGTAGTTGTGGAGTTCACCGGGCAACTGCAAGGCATAACCGATGCGCGGCAGTACCACAGAAGCGCGGTTGGCCGAAATGGCACTTTGCAGTTCGATCGAACCGTCGGGATAAACGGTGTAAATCTGGTTCGTGGTGAACTTGAAGTCGTCGGGACCGAGTTTCTTCTTGTCGATGTCGAAGCTGTACGTCTTTTCGGGCGTACGGTCGCGATCGCCGTAGTATTGGCGTGAACCCTCGGGAGCCTGACTTTCGACGGTGAAGCTCAACTGCACGGTGCCGTCTTTCTTCGTAATCGTCTTTGCACCCGTCACCTTGTGATGCAGGTTGTAAAGTCCGTACTGGAACCAGGCGTTGGGATAGCCGATACCGGCATCGTTGTCTGTCGGGGCACGGAAAGCATCGAGTTTCGGACCTTCGCCTTCGCGAATAATGGTTTGGGCACCATAAGTCAGCGCAGCGAGCGAACCCGTTTGCTTGTCGAACTTAGCCGTAAATCCTTCGCCCTTCACCACGGTGAAGTTGCCTTCGTTCGTGGTCGTTACCTTGCCCTTGCTTTCGGCAGCCAGGGTTTGAACGGCAGGTGCCTTTTCGAGTGCACCGCGTACGCGCAGCTGTTCTTCCATCTGCACATAGCCCTGCTTTGCCCAAGGTTTGTCGCTGGCCAGGGCAAACACCACTTTCACAAAGTATTCGCTTGCCGGGTCGAGCTCGTTGTAGTTGTAAGGCAGGGTGTACACCTGCTTTTCGCGCGGACCAACAATGTTGCGCGGACCCTGCAGCGGCTGCATGCTGCCAACGAGTACGCCATCCTTGTAAAGTCCCCACTGAATGTTGTACTGCGTGAGCGGTTCGAAGTAGTTTTTGTTGAAAATTTCAACCAAGCCCTTCTTCATGTCTACCGCCTTGACGCCAACATTCTGGTACACCTTCTTCACTTCGTAGTACTGTGCCTTTGGGCTGAGGTCGGGACGCATCACACCGTTCATACAGAACATACCGTCGTTGGGCTTGTTGTCCTGGCTGAAGTCGCCGCCGTAACCAAAGTAGCGGTTGCCGTTGTCGTAGCCGTACATAGCCTGATCCACCCAGTCCCAGATGGCACCGCCAATGAAGAAGTTGGTGCTTTCGATAGCCTCCCAGTAGTCGATGAGGTTACCGCAGGCGTTACCCATAGAGTGAGCATATTCAGAAATGTGGTAAGGATACTTCATGTTGTAGTTACCCTTTACCGCACCCTGTACCCAGGGAATTGAGGGATACTGGTTCGAACCTATGTCGACGATGTCGTTGTTGCGCTCGTACTGCACAGGACGCGAAGTGTCGTATTTGCGGATAGCGTTGTAGCAGTCCACAAAGTTTTTGCCCGGTCCGGCCTCGTTGCCCAAACTCCAAAGCACCACTGAAGGCGAGTTCACCGTGGCGTGTACCATTTCCATGTTGCGCGCAATGTGTGCGTTGCGGAACTCAGGTACGTGCGAAAGGCTTTCCTTGTCGTAGTAGTACTGGTGGCTCTCGATGTTGGCCTCGTCTTCGAGGTAGATACCGTATTTATCGCAGAGGTAGTACCAGTAGGGTGCATCGGGGTAGTGCGAGTTACGCACATGGTTGATGTTGCCGCGCTTCATCAGGAACACTTCTTTTTCCATCTGTTCGCGCGTAATGTAGTGACCCGTTTCGGGGTTCGTTTCATGACGGTTCACACCCTTCATCTTGATGGGCTGTCCGTTCAGGTAGTAGTAACGTCCGGCCAGTCCGAATTCGTCCTTGTCGGCCGGTGTGTTCTTGATTTCGATTTCGCGGAAGCCCACAATGGTCGAGAAGGTTTCGACGGTGCGTCCCTTCTTGTCCAACAGTTCGCCCACCAGCGTATAGCGGTGCGGAGCTTCGGCGCTCCAAGGCTTCACGGTGTTGCCGGCATCGAGCGTAAACTCTGCCACAATTTCGTTGTTCTTGCCAACGGTAGCCACCGGAGCAGTCTGGTTCAGCACCAGGGTGTTTTCGTCCGAATAGAGTTTGTTTTCGAAGAGCGAGTATTTGATGCTGTAGCCCTTGGCATCCTTCTTCGTCAGGTTCTTGACGAAAGCCGAGATGTTGAGTTTGGCATGCGTGTAAGTGTCATCGTAGTCGGGGATAGCCTTGAGGTCGCGCACCTGAACCTGCGGTTTGGCCGTGAGCGAAACGGTACGGAAAATACCCGGCAGACGGAACATGTCCTGACTTTCGAGGAACGAACCGTCGCTGTGGCGATACACTTCAACGGCTACCAGGTTCTCACCCTTTTCGTTAAGGTAAGGGGTGATGTCGAACTGTGCCAAGTTGCGCGAGTTCTTTGAGAAGCCCACGTATTTGCCGTTGACATACAGATAGAAGAACGAGTCGACACCGTCGAAGTTCAGGCAAACCTGCATGCCCTTCCATGCAGCAGGAATGGTAAAGGTGCGGCGGTACGAACCCACTTCGTTGCGGTCGGTGTAGCTCTGCCAGTCCTTGGGCGGAGTGCGCATCACGCCACCTTTCCAGTCGCCTACCTTTACAGAGTGTTGGAATATTACGCGCTGGTTCGAGTAAAGAGGCTTACCGTATTTGAAAGAGCCGTCCTTTTGGCGTCCGGCCAGGTTCCAGTTCATGGGCACCTGTACGTTGTCCCATTTCGAGGCGTCGAAGTCTGTTTTGTAAAAGTCCTTCGGGCGCTGATCGGGGTTCGAGGCCCAGTGGAATTGCCATTCGCCATCGAGCGACTGCCAGAGCGAGCTGTTTTCGGGCAACACCTTGCGTGCCTCGTCGACGTTGGCAAACGAGAAGAACCACGCGTGTGGTTGCTGCTTGTTGTAGGCCACAGAGTCAGGGCTTTGCCATTCCCATCCGGTGGGGGCGGGCATCTGTCCGTAGAAGTAGCCTCCGAGCGGCGCTACCTGTGCCCATAAGGGAGCAGCAATCAACCCTGCCAAAAGGGTCATCTTTGTCTTGCGCATAATAATAAATGTGTATGTATGGTTTGTGAATATGTTTTTCGTTGAATGAGCCTTACGGCAAGTTGGTGCAAATGTACGAATTATTGGTCGTAAAATCCGACAAATAGGGCAAAAAAGTGGGGCAGTAGTTTACATTCCGACTGGTTTCGTGCCTTTCGACTGTTAAATGCTGCCGCGCAGCACCAGCCGGCTTTCCGGTCCCATGTTGAATAGCAAGTCTGCCATGCTCAGGTTCGGCAAAAAGCCCGTTCGTTCGGCAAACACCTGGTAATAGGGCTTTGCGCAGAAGCCGGTAGCCGACGTTTCGCCCGGTACACAGGGCTGCGCTTTGGGCGAAAGCACCTGGCGCAAATCGGTGAAATCCTCGGCGGGCGTGGCATCGACATAAGTGCCGCTGACAGCTATGGGCAGGTCAAGCGAAAGTTCTTCGAGGATGAGCTGACACAAATCTGCGTTGAAATCAACTAAAAACTCGTATTTCCGCTCATAAATGCGGCGGAAGTCGTCGGCGTAGTATTCAAAGAACGGACTATTGTCGTAGGCCGACACCAGCGCATTCCAATGCAAGTGCTGCCAGTTCCCGTGGTCCGACAGGCGAATGTCGCGCGTAGCCATGTGAGCCGCTCCGGTGCGCACCACGGGCAGCGTCAGCGCCTGTGGTCCGTTGGGCGTGGCAATGTAGCAACGGTTGCGAAAGGTTTGTTTCACATAATGTTCGCCCCGATCTTCCACGGCATGACCTGCCGCATACAAGTGGGCGTAGTATTCGATAGGGGCCATATAGGCCGTTGAAAGCAAAAGGGTAGGCATGTGTGATTGAGCGTATGTTTTTTAGGGGTAGATGGAAAGCATTTGCAGTCATTTCGAGCTAATGATTTACCATTCCGGGCTAATGATTTACCGTTCGGTTTCGTTAATTTTTGCCGTTCGGTTTCTTCACAGGATGTGCATAGATAATTTTACCCACCAGCGCATCGTGCGGCACCATCACATAAGCATCGGGGCGCGTTTCCATCCAGTAATAATCGCGTGTAGTTTTCACTGAATGCACCTTTTCACCGTCAATCAGCAGTTCACCTTGCGCATTGGCTTCAGCGCGTGCTTTTTCGTAAGTGCGCAGCAAGTAAGCCATGAGGCGCGCGTTGTGTGGTGTAATTTTGATGCGTCGTCCGCGTTGCGGAATAACGATGGGTTGTGCGTCGGGCGAAGTGCGTGCCGGCAGCACTTTTTGCCGTACGGGGTCAATCCATACGGTTTCGCCCGGCAGTGCGTGGCAAATTCCCACGGTTTCGGGTCCCGGTCCGTGCTGTGCCTTTGGTCGGGGCAAGTTAAATAAGATAGCATCTCCCCATTCGGGCACGCGGTATCCCCAGCGATGGTATCCCCAGATGGCTTCGCCCGGCACCTTCAGCCCGTAGTAAGTAAGGCTCACCAGCACGTGTTGGTTAGGCTGCAAGCCATATACCGCCGTGTCGGGCGGTAATTGCACGTGCGTAACGAGCAAGCCCCGTACGGCCAACAGCAGCGAAGCCGTCAGCAGTACAGGGCATACAAGTGTGCGGATGAATTTCATGCAGTGCGGTAACTATTGATTGACAGCGCGTTGAATGCCGCAGCGCGGGCACACGGCTGTCTGTGCTATTTGTGCTTACCGGATGTCCCAGACGGGTTTAAAGATGCGGTTCCAGCGCACGCCGCCGTCGAACAATCCATAGTCAGGGTCGAGCGAGAGCCAAACGAATAGCGGTTTGCCCACCACGTGATCCTCAGGCACGAAGCCCCAAAAGCGCGAGTCGGCCGAATTGTCGCGGTTATCGCCCTGCATCCAGTAATAATCGAGTTTAAAGGTATATTCAGTTGTGGGCTTGCCATTGATTACGATTTGTCCGTTGCGCACTTCGAGCGAGTTTCCCTCGTAGTTGCGGATGGGACGTTCGTAAATAGGCAAGTTTTCGAGCGTAAGTTTCAGCGTAGCTCCTTTTTTCGGAATCCACAGCGGTCCATAGTTCGCCGTAGTCCAGTTTTTAGCCATGTTCTGGGGGTAGAGCCAATCGGCAGCAGGCAGGGCCGGCTTAATGGAACTTACCAAATCGGTACGTTTTTCAAGCTGTTTTTTCACAGCATTGGTCAGCGGCATCCACGCCACATTGCCGTTTCGCGAAGCGTAAAGGTCCTCGTTCGTAATGCCCCATTCGCGTTTCAGTTCGTCAGGAATTTCCTGTACGAAGGTCACCTCGTAGGCATACTGCACGTTTTCGGGTTCGCGGTTCGGTTTACCGTCCAGGTAAATCACGTTATTCTTGATTTGCAGCGTTTGTCCCGGCAGTCCCACGCAGCGTTTCACGTAGTTTTCGCGGCGGTCGGTGGGTCGGTACACGATGTCGCCAAACTGTTCTGCATTTTGGCGCATATACTGCACACCTGCATTGTAAATTTTGCGATAGGCTTGCTGTTGCTGTTCGTAGCTCATGGTGGGCGTAATGGCAGCCGAAGCCGGTACGGGCAGTTCGCCGGGCTGTGTAGCAGGCGTTCCGAGCAACTGGTCGCCCGACTGGTAAGCCAATCGGTAATAATCCTGATTTTGTGCGTTCAGCGCCACCGTATCGCCGGCCGGATAGTTAAACACCACAATGTCGTTGAGTTCCACCTTGCCCAAGCCCTCAACGCGGCGGTAATCCCAGTGCGGGTGCTCCAAGTAGCTTTTGCATCCCAGCACAGGCAGCGTGTGCTGTGTCAGCGGCATGTACAGCGGAGTTTGCGGAATGCGCGGGCCGTACGACAGTTTCGACACCAGCAGGTAATCGCCCGTGAGCAATGTCTTTTCGAGCGACGATGAAGGGATGACAAAGTTTTGGAAGAAAAATTGGTTGAGGAAGTAGATAGCCACCAAGGCAAACACGATGGCATCAACCCAGCTCATGATAAAGCGGGTTACGGGGCCTACTTCGGGTTCGCGCCACCAGCCCCATTTTATTTTGCGCGAAATGTAAAGGTCATAAATAAGCGGCAACACAATCAGTCCCCACCAGGATTTCACCCAAATGAGGAAAAGCAACCAAAGGGCCGTAACAATCGTGAATTTTATCCATCCAGCCTTGCCCGGTTTGGTTTTTTGTGCGGCTTTGTTGTCAGTAGTCATGGTTGTGAAGAGTTGGAGCCCTTGTGTCAGAAAATGCGCGGTGAAAAGGCCGTTTCCGGCTCTCCCCAAACTCAATATCTGCGATGTAAAGGCTCGTTTTTGGAGGATTTAAAAGTTGAACAGATCGTCGGTCGTGAGCAATCCCTCGTGCGTAGCCGTGAATTCCGCAGCCAGCACCGCGCCCAGGGCAAATCCCGAACGGTTATGCGCCGAATGCTTTATTTCGATAAGGTCGGCTTCAGAGTTGTAAGTAATGGTGTGAATGCCCGGTACTTCGCCTTCTCTCACCGCGTCGATGCGCAGCAAGTTGTCGGGGTGGCATTTCGAGCCGCTAACGGTGCCATCAGCATTTTTCACCTCGCCCTTCACCCAATCCGTTTTGCGGTCTATTTCGGCGCAGATTTGTTCAGCCAGCGTGATAGCCGTACCGCTTGGCGCATCGAGTTTATGAATGTGGTGCGTTTCCACCTCGCTCACGTCGTAATCGGGGTAACGGTTCATGATGCGCGCCAGGTATTTGTTGACCGCCGAGAAAATGGCCACGCCCAGCGAAAAGTTCGAAGCCCAGAACAGCGTGTGTCCCTCTTCGGTGCAAGCACGTCGCACGTCAGCCTCGTGTTCGGCCAGCCATCCCGTGCTTCCGCTCACCACTTTGACGCCCTGTTCCCATGCGCGCAAATAATTGCCGTAGGCAGCAGTGGGGTTTGTAAATTCAATGGCCACATCGGCACTGCGGAATGCGTCAGAGTCGAAGTCGTCCATGTTGTTCACATCAATAATCGATACGATTTGGTGTCCGCGCTTCAGCGCTATTTCTTCGATGATATGGCCCATCTTGCCATAGCCTATCAATGCTATTTTCATAAAGCTTAGGAGGACGTTAGTTTTGTATTCTGTTTAATGATAAGCAAAAGTAATGCTTTTCGCGCTGAAATACAAATTTTTCGGCTTTTCTTATAACAGCAAAACTCCCCGAAGGGCACTTTGTCAAGCACCTTTCGGGGAGTTTTCTTAAGGGTTCAGCAAACTGCCGGACTCTTCAGCTCCGGCAGTTTGTTTGAGCATGTATTACTTGATAACTACCTTCTGACCACCGATGATGTACACACCACCCTTCTGCGGAGTGAGCACACGGCGACCGAAGAGGTCGTAAATCTTGTTGTCGCGCGGTTTGCTTTCAGTAACGATGCCATCTACGCCCGAGGGATCGTTTACGATGGGCTGATAGCTAAGCTTCTTGAGGTTGAAGCTTTCGAGCGACATACAGTTCTTACCGCTTTGGTTAGCCAGCAAACCAATGCTTACTTCGGTTTCCTCAGTCAGTGCAAAAATCAAAGTGTTCGATTTCGTAGCACCCACAGGTTCCATGCGCAAGTAAGCCAATGCTTCGGCATCGAGGTCAGCCGTGTTGGGCAGAGCCTTGCCGGCAGCAGCCACCAGGTAAGTGTTCACAGCCTGACCTTCCCATTTGCCATAGTTGGCGGTAAATTCGTAAGCACCGGCAGGAAGCGTAATCGTTTGATACGTTTTCTGGTCTTCGATGCTTGCCGAGAAGCCGTCCCACGTCGTGGTAATGGTCATGTAGCTGTCTTTCTGTGTGTCGACATGGAAACCGGTACCCTGAGCGTCAACATTTTCGAGCGTCCAGTCATCCAGTTCCTTGAAGCGGGCACCAGTGTTCACCACCTTGCCGGTAGTAGCAAACGGAGCCTTGTAGTTCGTCAGGAATTTAGCCGTTACATCCTCAGCCTTTCCGGTGAAGTTGAGCGAGAACACACCCTTTGACAAGCCCCAGGCGTCGCCTTCCGGACCGAAGTTCGTGCGCACACCGTGGTTAGCAGCGGGGGTAGCATCCTGCACGTCGCCACCAGCCTGGTTGAACTGATAGTAAAGCTGTAAGCCGTCCTTGCTGATAGCCGTTTCGAGTTCGGCACCTTCGAGCGGCTGGTTGCAGTAGCCCTGGAGTTTAGCGTCGGTCATCGACTTGCTCCACACGCGGAACTCGTCAATCTGTCCGTCGAACGGAGCTACGCTGCCGCCGATGCAGAATTGGCTGAGTTCGGGAATGGTGCGTCCAACCACCATGGTAGCCTTCTTTTCACCGTCGCGGTAGAAGAAGAGCGAACCATTCTTGAGCTTTAGTGCATAGTGATGCCAGCTGCCGGGAATTACGAAGTTGGCTCCCGAAGTAACCTTACGTCCGTCAACGGTTACTTCCATAGCACCGTTCGACGAGGTAGTAATCATAAAGTCCTTCACGTTGTCGCCGATACCGTTGCCCATAGCCTTGAGCTGACGGGGATTCATCCACCAGTCTACGGTAAATTCGCGCTGTCCCTTTTTGAAGGGCACCTTCGTCAGTTTCAGAGAAGCGTTGCCCGTAAAGTTCAAGCCGTTTTTACTGTCGGCGTTGCACACCACGAGTCCGCCCTTTTCGGTAGCCGTGCTCTGTCCGGCTTCGTTCGTAGCCGTCAGAATTACGTCATAAATACCGGGCTGGTCAGGACGGAAGGCAATGAGTTCGCCCTCGCCTGCCATAACGTTGGCAGCACTCTGGAGTTTCCATTCCAGCTTCTTGGCACCATATTTCGAGGTGTTGATCAGTTTGGTCCATTCGCCCTTCATCACCACGTTCGGTTCAACGCGGAACGAAGCCAACGGAGCCACCTGAGCTACGGTGATTTCCACTTCGCTGCTTGCCTTTTTGCCGTCGGGGCCGGTCACGGTGAGTGTCACCTTGTACTTGCCGGGCATGTTGTAAACAGCGGCAGCATTCGGTGCATCGGCTGTTTCTTCCTCAGCACCGGGCATATCCCAGTGGTAAGTGTAGCCCTGCACAAAATTCTTGACGATGAACGAAACGGCATCGCCGGCGGGAACGGTGGTCTTCGATGCGGTGAATTCAGCCGTCGGAGCGGGCGATTCAGCCACATTGATTACACGTTCAGCCTCGGTAGTTTCGCCCTGGATGTTGTGTGCAACCACCTTAACGGTGTGTGCTCCTGCCTTGGCAAAGGTAGCCACGGGGCTGATTACCTTGAGGGCATTCATGCCAGCTTCGGTAGCACTCCAGCTGAGCGATTCAACGCCCAATCCGGCTTTTGCGCTGAGTTTCACGGGCACACCGGCGTAAACCGTGCCTGCGGGTTCGTTGATAGCCACGCTGAGGTCAGCAGGTGCTGTAAGCGTCGGGCCACCAAGGTTCATGGCCGTGTAGTTTGCGTCGAGAATCACACCGTGGTGCTGACCAACCGTGTGGTCGCGCAGTTTCATCACGCCATTGTCGTTAATCATGTCGCCCTTGTAGTAAACCATGAGGTCTTCGGGCAAACCGGCATCGCCAAATTCCTTATTATAGTTGTCTTTGATTTCCTTGTCGGTACGAGCCGTCTTCCAGATACGGAATTCATCAACCTTAGCATCCAGGCTCTTGCCCTGGGCGTTGGTAAATACCAAGTCGCCAAAGCCACCTACACCGCTGAATAAATCAGAGGTGAATGAATTGCGGCGTACACCATTGATGTATGCCGTCATCTTGTGACCATCGATTACGATGGCAATGTGTTTCCACTGTCCGCGCGTATAAGCACCAGAGATGTCCATGCGGTCGCCATTCGTGTTCCAACCCACGGTGAGTCGGCCATCGCTGTTGGCATGGAACATGAAGTTACCCCAGCCCGGTCCGGCCGACTGGTTCCAGTCTGACAGGCTGTTGCAGTTCATCCAGTACTCGATGGTGGCCTTTTGGTAAGTATTGCCAAACACACCGGGGATGCGCAAGCCCGACTTCTTGAAGTTCACGTTCTTCTGAGCCGTTTTGCCTACGGTTTGTACAAGGTTAACCTTGGTCGATTCCTTTTCGCCGTAGATAGCCGATACCGAGTAAGTGCACACACCGGTTTCTTCGGCATTCAGGTCGTACGAAAGCACATCGGGAGCCAGTGTAGCCACGAGTTCACCGTTTTTATACACCTTGTAGCCCGTCAGCACGCTGCTTGATTTCACAGGAGCCTGCCACATCAGTTTATCTTCGGTTTGCGAAAGGTTTTGCGGAGCATTTACGCCGCGTCCCTGCACCACAACCGAAATGATGGTGCGCTTGCCCTTGTTCTGAATGTCAACCGTTTGTCCGTCGGCAAAGAACGGAGTTTCAACGCCCTTGGCATTCTGCACATAGTCAATGATTGAGGCAGCGTGAATTTTACCGGTACCCTCGGCATAGTTTCGGGTGTCGATGATGAAGAAGTACTTCAGCGGCTGGTTAGCATCGTAACCTGCCGAAAGGTCAGTCAGGTCGTAACCAAACTCCATGGGCTCTTCGTGCAGTTTGCCGTCGGCCCAGCGTCCGAGCATCGGCACTTCGGGAGCAGGTTCGCTCCATCCGCCGTTACCGTCGCCGGCATACTTAAAGTGTTCGAAGGCCACAGCCGATTCGGGTTCCGTTGCGTTCAAGTCGGCCGACACGCCTGCGCTCAGGTAGAGTTCAGAGCGGCGCGAGTAGTTCATTTTGAGTTTGATGGTACGCTGCGGTTCATAGTTTTTGCGCACGCGGTAAATTTCGGGCATCCAGTAATTGTTGGGATGCGTGCCGTTGGCATTGAAAGCCGGCACAGCGTGAGCGTAGGGGCAGTAAATGAAGCCATTGTTGCACCAGCCGTCGCCCCACGAGTTCACGATAATCCAGGCACCCACCTCGTCGGCCGATTTTTCGCCAAACTTGCCGTTGCCGTTCAGGTCGAACTCAATGCGGTCGTCGTAGCCCACGATGGTCAGGGCGTGGTCAACCTGCGTACCCCACTTTTTAACGTAGAATTTACCCGTCACCCCGATTTCGTCGTTCGTCGGAGTTGATTCGATGTTAAACCACTGTCCGCCACTGGCCACACCGATACCTGCGATACCGCCCGCGCTGAATTCATCATCGCCGTTGTGGTTCCAGAGCCAGTTCTTCACAGCCTCGCGTCCCTCCTCGGTTTGTACGCTCACGGGGAAGTTCTTGGGTTGAAGCATACGGTTGAACATGGCCGAGTACCACTTGTCGTAGCCGGTCATCCATCCGAAGTCAGGATTCGTAGTATCCTGGTTACCGAAATACTTTGAGTAGGTTTGTCCGCCGTAAATGGCTGCCGAAGGCACACCGATGTGCTGAACAAAGGCGTCTTTACCTGAGTTACCATTGGTAAGCAGCCAAACGAAGTGCGAGGGATAGTAGTTGTTAGGGTCTTTACCGTCGAGATTGCGGAAAGCGTTCAACTCGTGGGTAAACATGTAGCAAATACGCGAAGCCGAGCCACACGAGCCACCATCCTGGTTAAACACAGGCGGGAAGTGCTTGGTTTCCGCATTGTTCACATAAGCCGGACGTTGGCCTCGGGTGTTTTTAATGCGCATCAGCGAGGCATCCGGATTTATTTTCGCGCTAAAGTCCGGGTATTTCGTGCGGTCCACTTCCTGTGCAAACAGGCTCTGCGGTACCATACTTCCGGCCAATAACGTAAGAGTAAGTAATTTTTTCATTATTTGTTAAGGTATGAATTATTATCAATCAATGTCTTTCACGTGGCAAATATAGCAAAAGGCGAGCGCAATACCAAATGAAAACCTAAGTTTTCATGAGGTATGGCCGAGCCGCCCTCTATATTCTGTAAATATAGCAAAAGGCGAGCGCAATACCAAATGAAAACCCAAGTTTTCATGGGGTATAGCCGAGCCGCCCTCTATATTCTTGAAATATAGGAAAAAGAGAAAGGCATACAGCAGACTTCGGGATAAAGCCGGCTGTATGCCTTTCTAAAAAAATAAGTAGGTGTTCAAAATTATTTTTACATTTGAATTGCGTTATTGTGCCGTAGTTGTTTGTTCTGTGCGAAGGAGCATAGCGGGCTATGTGACTGAGCGCAGGGCAAACAAATGCGGTGCAAGAACGTAAATGCAAAGTAAAAATACTTCGATAGAATTATATAAAATAATTTTGAACACCTACTTAAATATAAATGACCAATTACTGAACGGTAATCAAGAAGTAGTTCTTCTTGCCGCGCTGAACGAGCAAGTACTTACCATCAATCAAGTCGTCGGTCGTGATTTCGCGGTCGAAAGCCGTCAGTTTTTCCTTGTTCAGGCTAACGCCACCGCCCTGCGTGAGCTTACGCATTTCGCCCTTTGAAGCAAAGCATTGCGTAGTTTCAGCAAAGAGGTCAACCGCCTTGGCACCGATAGCCTGGTCGGCCGACACCTCGAAGTGGGGCACACCGTCGAACACGCTGAGGAACGTGTCCTCGTCGAGTTTCAGCAAGCTCTCTTTCGTAGCCTTGCCGAAAAGGATGTTCGAAGCTTCGAGCGCCATTTCGTAATCCTCGCGGCTGTGAACCATGCAAGTCACCTCCTCGCCCAAACGCTTTTGCAGCATACGCTGGCCGGGGTCGGCACGGTGAGCCTCGATGAGGCTGTCGATTTCCTCGTGCGTGAGCGAAGTGAAAATTTTGATGTAACGTTCAGCCTCCTCGTCCGACACGTTCAGCCAGAACTGGTAGAACTTGTAAGGCGTGGTGTAGCGACGGTCGAGCCATACGTTGCCCTGTTCCGTTTTACCGAACTTTTTGCCGTCGGCCTTGGTAATGAGCGGACACGTCAAGGCGTAAGCCTCAGCTTCAGCACCGAGCGTGCGGCGAATAAGTTCCGAACCCGTAGTAATGTTACCCCACTGGTCAGAACCGCCCATTTGCAAGCGGCAGTGCTTCGTTTGGTACAAGTGAAGGAAGTCGTAGCCCTGAAGGAGCTGGTAAGTAAATTCAGTGAATGAAAGTCCGTCGCGTGCTTCGCCGTTGAGGCGTTTCTTCACGCTGTCCTTGGCCATCATGTAGTTCACGGTGATGTGCTTACCCACCTCGCGGGCAAAGTCAAGGAAACTGAAGTCCTTCATCCAGTCGTAGTTGTTGACCAACTCAGCTGCGTTAGGCGCATCTGAGTCGAAATCGAGGAAGTGCGACAGCTGCTTTTTGATGCAAGCCACGTTGTGGCGCAACACCTCCTCGGTCAGCAGGTTACGTTCGGCGCTTTTGCCCGAAGGGTCGCCAATCATACCCGTTGCACCTCCCACCAGTGCCAGCGGCTTGTGTCCGGCACGCTGAAAGTGGCGGAGCATCATCACCGAGCAGAGGTGACCAATGTGAAGCGAATCGGCTGTAGGGTCAATACCCACGTAAGCCGTCACCATTTCTTTTTCAAGTAATTCTTCGGTGCCCGGCATCATCTGGTGAAGCATGCCGCGCCATTTCAATTCTTCAACAAAATTCATCGAATGAGTTGCTATATATATAATGATGATTAAAATGCAATTTCACGTTTGGCCGCCCCCTTTTATCTGCCGCATTTTCGGCAAAGACAAAGCAGCAAAGCAGCCAGCGTTTGTGCAAAGTTACGGATAACAAACTTGATACGCGAAGAAAAACCGAGTTTTATCCCCGATTTGCCGCAATGTAGCCGTTTTTTTACTTCCCGAAAGCCTCAAAACGTGCATCAGCGTCGGCCGCATCGTCGGTTTCGTGTCGGCGGTGTTCGGGCGGCGTCAGCGCGTAAGCCTCCGGGTTGTACCGCTTGCCGAAACTCAAATCGAAGCCCGCCCTCAGCAGTTGCTGCGCCAAAGCCGGTTTGCCGCGGAAGCCATGCACCGTCCAGGGCGTGTGGGGGCGAAGCTGTTTGCGCAGTTGCAGCACGCGGTCGAAAGCCCTTACCACATGCAGCACCACGGGCAGGCCATATTCCTCGGCCCATGCAAGCTGTTCTGTCAGGTATTCGGTTTGCACCTTCAGGTCGGCTCCCCGCAGCGCATCGAGTCCGCATTCGCCCACCGCCACCACCTGCGGATGGGCAAGCCATGCAGGCAGACGGTCGAGCAGTTGCCGGGCGAGTAGGGGGGTATCGGTTTGCCAAGGGTGCAGCCCTACACTATACATCACCCCCTTTCGCGCCGTAAACGCTTCGGGGTGCAGCAACACTTCGGGTGGTAAACACACCAAGGCCTTTCCGGGCGGAGCCATCAGGTTGTGGGTATGGAAGTCGAAATCGTCCGACGGTGCTTCGGGCAGGAGCAAGCGCCGGGGGGTATGGGTGGTTGTCATGCGTGTATGTTTTTGAAGTCGTCTGAACTTTTATTCTGGGTGAAAGGTGGGCGCAAAGGTAAGGGAAAACTGCTAAAAAGCGGAAAGATAAAATATAGTTAACAAAAAGAATAAGTTCTTTCTCTTTTTACCAAATCTTAATTCACAAATTTTGTAACATATAGCTTTTATCCGTACCTTTGTACCACATTTACGTGGAAAACAGTACATAATCAATAAATTCACTCACTAAAACGTTCAATTTATGAAGAAAACACTACTCTTTTTGTTTGCCTTCGTACTGGCAGCCGTGAACATGGTGGCTCAAACGAGGTAGTAATTAAATGGGCAGGTGCTGACGCTTGGACTGCCGGCGAAGCTAATACGCTGCAGTATGTACAGGACCCCTTCACCGTGACATTGGCCAAGGCTGAAGGTACAACTGATCCTGTTGTCAATGCAGATAAAAACGATGCACGCGTTTATGCCAAAGGTACGGTAAACGTGGTTACTACGGGCGAAAATATGACGCAAGTGGTATTCGCTGTTTCGGCAAAAGGTAAATTTCAGTTGGCCAAAATCACTGCCAATGTGGGCGAAGTAGTGGTAAATGCCGATGCCCAAACCGTAACCTGGACGGGCGCAGCCAAGGACGTAACCTTCACGGTTGGCGAAAAGGCTGATTTCGGTACTAAACCCACTAAAGCCGGACAGCTTTGCTTCGACAATATTACTGTTGTTGCCGGAGGTACCGTAACTCCCAGTCCTGAGCCTAATCCCGACCCCCAACCGCAGCCCGATGAAAAGGCTACTATCTTTTCCGAACTCTTCAACGTAGGACAGGGCGACTTTACCATCGACAACAAGGTCATGAACGATCCCTTGACTTACGTTTGGTCATTTGATGAAAAGCGCAGCCTCATCAAAGCTTCAGCCTTTGTTGGTGGACAAAAATTAGCAGCCGAAAGTTGGCTCGTTTCGCCCGTTATCGACCTCACGCAGGCCAAGGAAACTGAACTTAGTTTCAACGAAGCTGGAAACTTCTTTGGTGGTCTCGACAACTTCAAGGCTGCTTGCACCCTCAAGGTAAAGGAAGAAGGTGGCGAATGGACCGACCTTGCCTACAACGTAGCTGCTGATGGTCAATCGTGGACTTCGGGCATCGCTACGGCCAATCTCGCTGCTTACGACGGCAAGAAAATTCAGTTGGCTTTTGCTTACACCTCGAATACCGAATTTGCCGGAACCTGGCAAATCAAAGAACTCTATGTAAAGGCTAAAACCGACAAGGCTCCCGTAGTAATCGAAGCCCCTGTGTTCACTCCCAAGCAAGGTACTTACATGGACAAGGTGAGCGTGAGCATCGCTGCTGCCGAAGGCCTCAAAGTTTACTACACCCTCGACGGTTCGGAACCCACCACCGCTTCAACCCTTTACGAAGCTGCTTTCGACCTGACCGAAACCACTACCGTTATGGCTATCGCCGTTGACGCTGAAGGCAACGCAAGCCCCGTGGCTAAGGCTATGTACACCATCAAGGCTACGCCCGTAGCTCCCGAAAATGGTGCACTCTTCAACTTCAACGAAAACAAATGGAACCTTCCTGTTTCATCAAGCGAAGAAACCTTCCCCATCACTGAAGTGAAGGAAGGCGACGTAACCCTTACGTTCACCAACGGTTCAACCCCCACTCGCCTTTGGAACGACTTTAACAATGGTCTGCAAATCCGTATGTATAAAGAAGGTGGTTCGATGACCGTAACCCCCGCAGCCGACCAAAAGGTTGTGAAGGTAGAGTTCGACGCTACGAAGCTTGACGTTACCGCCTCTGAAGGCAAACTCGCTGAAAAAGTATGGACCGGCGAAGCTGCAACCGTAACTTTCACGGCCAATGCAACCAGCAATATCAACTACATCATTGTAACCCTCAGCAAGCAGTCGGGCATCGAAGGCGTAGAAGCCGGAGAGCAGACCGAAAAGGTGATTTACACCATCGACGGCCGCCGCGTACAGAAGGCTGAAAAGGGCGTTTACGTAATCAATGGCAAGAAGGTTGTGGTGAAGTAATTTCATCCCCCCATTCTTTCCACATTCCTTATTCTGACTAACGAAAAAACCTGTTGCGGATATGCTTTGTCCGCTTGAATAGGTGATTAGTCCATAGGTAGGGGCTGTTTCGCACTCGAAACAGCCCTTTTTTTGTACCTATAAGCCATAATGTGTGGATATTAAATGAATGCGTAATCTGCAATGATTGTTAATTGTAAGGAGCCTTAGATTGTGGACATTTTGTCCGCAACTGTTGCTTGGGCATCCGATTTTGTTATTTTTCTGAAAGTGCTGATTATCATTAGTTCCAAGCTTGTTTTCACTAGCTCGGAACTAATTTCAACAAGGTCGGAACTA
>FR901734.1:2975-29181 GCA_000437675.1 Prevotella sp. CAG:891 | reverse complement strand
AGTTAGTAATGATGAGTAGGTGTTGGCAAATGTAATGATATTTTGGGTAATATGCAACCATTATGTTAGCTGAAATGCGTAATTCTGAGTTTTGGTGTAATTTTGAAGCAAAATGGAAATAGGTGGAAAGCGCGACCCGGTGCTTGCCCGCAGATGAGGGCGGCGTGAAGTAGTTGCAGGAGTGTTATTAAACGTAATGGGATGGTAAAATACCTTTTATTTCAAGCCCATTTGGGCAGCTTCCGCGTTTGTCTGAATTAGTTCCGAGCTTGTTGAAATTAGTTCCAAGCTTGTCTGAATTAGTTCCGAGCTAGTTTCAACAACAAAAGAGTTAAAAATAAGACCCTTGGAACGCGTTCTCCCCATCCTTGAACAGGTTGAACTTAGGGTTGAATGAAAAAAACGGACGATGAAGCAGTTGCGACACTGCGTTCATCGTCCGTGGTGTATAAGGTTGTCAGGGCAAAATGGCCCAAGGGGCAAGGTATGGAGTCCCTGACGTTAAGCGTTTACTTCAAGCGTTTGAACGTGAATACGCCCTTTGTGGTAGTAACCTTTTCGAGGTACAGACCGCTGACGGGAGCAGCGATGCGCTGACCCTGCAGGTTGAAGTATTCGCGAGCAATCACTTCGCCTTCGATTTCGGTGTTGGCCAAAGCATCTTCGATGCCCGAGGGCTTCGAGGTGAGGTCGAGCGTGTAGCTGCGGTAGTTGTTGAGGTCGCTGAAGCTATCGTACATAAAGCTAACCATCTTCTTGCCGTCGGGGGTGAAGATGCAAGTACCCGACACGAGGCTGTCTTCGACAGTGGTGACGTTTTGATTGTTTTCTTCGTCAACAGTTATTTTTTCGACAGTGAAGCGGTAGTTCTCGTCGAGGAACTTGTTCAGGTCGTCGCGGCCTTCAGCCTTGAGCCATTCGTCGATGGACATCGACTTATCGGCATTGGCAGGCATGATGTACGAACTGCGGGTAGGTTCGTTGAAGGGAGTTGCATGCACGAGCATACCGTCGTTGGTGATGCTGGTGGTGAGGTTATTCTTGAGGTCGGCCTCCTTCACGTTGTCCTTTTCGCTGTCGAGGGTAATGACAGCAGGCGTACAGCTTGATTCCCAACCTCTTTCGTCAGACCACTGCAGGGTGCTGCCCAAATATTTACCGTTGGCCGAAATCAAGGCATTGTTGTAGGCATACGATGTGCCGTAAGTAACTCCCTTCAGTTTTTCCTGGAAAGCATAGTAGTCTTCCCAATATTGTGAACTGGCCAATTCGTAAGACTGTGATGCAGCCGTGAACTCAGCTTTCTTAGCAGGGTCGCTAATGTAGTCGCCCTGGTTGTATTCGGGGTTGGGGGGTACTTCTTCAAAACCAATCAAACCGTTCTGATAGTCTTCGTATGCTTGAGCGTATTCCTGTATGGCCTTGTTGTAGGTCACATAGTCCTCTTTGCTAAAGTAGTCGGTAGCCTTGGGTTCTTTGGGCTCAACGGGAGCCTTGCCAATCAAGGCCAGTTTTTCAGCGTTCCAGAGTTTGCTGGTGCCCTTGAGCTGCTGCTGCCAGGTGCCATCGGCATTTTCGGTGAGGAGAATGGGGTAAACAACGAAACCATCGTTGCTGGTAACCTGAACAACGATTCGTTTGCCGTCGGCCGAAATGTCAGTAGCAAGAACTGACTGGGGCTCCAGACCTACGTAGTCTTTGTTGGGGAAGGGCAGTGCTTTGCATTCGTAGCTGCCATCTTCCTTCTGCGTCCAGATAACGGGGTAAGTCATCATGTTGGCACCGCCCATGTCTGCACCATCGTAAGCCAGGAAGCCCACAATGCGTTTGCCGTCGGGGGTGATGGAGTTGGCTTCGTTCATGGTGCTACCTTGACCCGTGAGCATGGGCAGGGGCGTAATTTTTCCGTCCTTGAAGATAACAGCACCATTGGTACTTGCACCAACTGCCGTACCGTTTTCGGTGATAACGCTGCTGCCTAAGCCGGCAGAATAGTATTCGCCTTCGTTGCCAATGTAGTCGTAGAACTTTCCAGTTTCGGTGTTGTAGACACGGATCGATTCAAGTCCGCTTTCAATGAGCCAAGTACCGTTGGCCGATAAGTTGGTGAACTGATTGCCTTTGTAATCGGTTGCACCGGGAGTTTGAGCCAGGGTGCTACCAGCGAGGCATGCACAAGCCAATGTAAGTAGAGTTTTCTTCATAGTTCTCTGGGTATTTAAAGATTGGTGTATTCTTGTTGGTAAATCATGCGGCAAGCCGTCACGGCCCGAGGCCATGCGCCGCTTTGCGTGGCGGCTTGCTGCACGGAGTAAGCATGTTGCTTCAGTGAGTTACAGAATGACCTTTTTTACCTGTACCCCCTTGTTCGTGGTGGTTTTGAGCAGGTAAACGCCAGTGGTGGGCTGAGCCACGCGCTGTCCGTTGAGGTTGAAGTATTCGCGGCTGAGCACTTGTGCATCGGCCGTTTCGGCTGCATCAATGCCCGTGTCGGTGGGGTCAATAACCTTTACGACGTTGGCATTGAGAATTTGAGCCTGATAGATGTCGGTGGTCGAACCATTGATGTAGGCCACAGCTTTCAGGTTCTTTGCCGTCCAAATTTCAGGAATGGTGGTAGTAAAGGTGTGGCTGTAGGTATTGCCATTCCATTCAATGGCATCGCCCAGCATCTTGGTGAGCGTGCAGCGGAACACGTGGAAGTGTATCTTTTCGCCGCTACCAGATTGTTCGTGTTCGGTTTCCACCTTGTCCTCGGTGAGCAACACGGTCAGGCTGTTATCTTTGTAATATTTTTCAACAAGATTGTTCTTTTCGCCCGATACGGTCACTTTCAGCGTGCGGGTGGCAGCGTCGTATTGCTGGTCAATGTTTACCGAAACGAAAGCAGCGGTTTCGGCACAGCGCAGGTAGCTGGGTTTAACTATTGCCACACCTTCGGTGGGCGATGAATAACCAATACCAATCAGAGGAGCAAACTTAGGATCGGAGACCTCGAGGAAACGACGGTCGAAGCTGGCTCTGGGAGCATCTTGCAATCCTAAAAAATTGCCTACTTCGTACGAATCATTTACAGTCAGAGTGTCTCTTCCGTAGCCAATGTGATGGGTTACCCATACATAGTCGTCGCGGTCATTGAGCAGCTTGGTAAGCAGGGCATGTCCGTAGGGGCAATTACCGCAGGCCAAAGTGCTGAAATGTTCAACAAGCACCTTGCGCGGGAAGCTGGTGGTGTAGCAGGCAAGTTTGTGCGAAAGGGTGTCGTTGCCTTTGTAAGCGTTGTCTGATTCAATCCACACTTTCAATGCGTTGTCGCCCTCGGCACACTCAGCCGTCGGCACCTTTACAGTGAGTTTTTGCGAATTGCCCACTGCAATGCTACCCCCATTGGTAGGAACTTCCGTGGTTTTGCCGTTGAGGCTGTATTTAACCTTGGGCATATTCACAGCTTGTGTGCTGTAGTTGCTAATGGTAAGCGACATTTGAGCCTCGCTGCCAATCTTGTAGAAGTCGGTATTGAAGGTGCAGCTTGCCATAGCCACGTCGTCGTTGGCCGTTTCACCGTTGAGGTCGATTACAGCTTGCAGCGCATGTGCACCGTAATCGCTGGCGAAATTGGTCCAATCCATGCCGGGGAGCTTGACAAGGCAGCTGTAGTCGTTGGTTGCATTCGGCACATCGTCGCAAACAATGCCTTTGCCGGCAGGTGCCGTGCCCGAGTAACCCACAATGAGGTCCTCGCCCGTAATGACGTAAGGCGTTTTGAGCAAAACTTCTACCCAACCTTCGGTGGTGATGCCACCGGGGCGTACGAATGAACCGGGAATGGCTGTGCCATCGAGCGAATGGCGAAGCCAAACAGCTAACTTCTCGATGCCGGGACGTGTGTAGACTCTGATTTTGCGTACGATGCCACCTTTATAAGGCATCATGCGTGCAGAAGGAAACTTAATGGCAGCCTGAAAGGGGATATTAAGTTTTTTGTCAAACGAAATGGTGGGCGTCGATTCATTGATGTTGTTGTCAACGCAGTAGCCCACGTTTGTGCTCTGTTGAGCGTACGTTTCAACTGTTAGCAACGTCAGAAACATCACTAACAAATAGCGTAATTTATTTATCATATACTGTTATTTTGGTTGCAAAAATACAAAAACTTTATGATAGAACCAAAGTTTTGCTTAAATATTTGTAGACTTTTTATTAAAAAATAAATAAGCGAATAAATATACCTATTCTTACAGGCAATAGTGATAAGAATACAATTTTTATTCGGACTCTCTTTTAAATAAAAACGAAAAGGTCTGTTTTGAAAATTCAGATAGATGACTTTCAAAACAGACCCGGGAATGTCAGAATGTAAATGCTTTTTGTTTGCTGCTTGCAAACTTCTAAACAAGCCGTCAGCCTTTTGCTTGCATGCTGTGCATAAGTGTGCAGACAGTACAAGAGCGCGGTCAGCGATTGTCGAAATCGATGGTTTCGCCATGCGTCGTGATGCCACGCACCGAAATGTCGAGCACCTGCTTTTCGTGTGCATTCGTAAAGAAAATGAGGTGGGCGCGCCCGTTGGCATCGGTGCGCACCGAAGGCGCCCAGTGAAGCGTGCGACGGAGGTCGGAAGCCGAAGGGAGGTCGAAACTGCGGTAATTGGGCGCATAGAAACGGCGGCGGTGCGAAAAGCCCTGAATCCGACGCTTTTCCTTGCCCTTGGTCGAGCGGTAACGCGCGTGGTCGGGGTTTTCGTACATATACATTTTATACTTCTCGCGGCTGAAACGCTTGATCTTGCCGCTCACCGCATCGGTTTGCTGATTTTCGTGGACGATGCTCACCGACTTGATTTCCTCGGCCTGAATGTCGCTGTAAAGTTCAGGAAAACGCTGCACGAGCGGCCCGAGCAATTCATTGTTCAAATACACCACGATGGGCAGCCCCCGGTACGTCCAGTCGGGCTGCAAGGCACGACCCGCAAAGTCGCTCTGCGCAATCATATCCTTGGGGTCGACCCCTATTTGTGCACCCTTTTCCCCGCTGCCGCCCGATACCGACGGCATGGGAGCCCCCGATGTCGCGTCGGGGTTGCCCGTGATGTGTCTTTCAGCATCGCGAGCCGACTGCGCACTGGCCGCAGCCTGCGAAGCCAGGGCAGCACCCACCGAAGCCGAACGGCTGTGTTCAAAGTTGCTTTCGAGCAAGGCCAGCAAGTCGTTGATGTAGCCCGGAGCCAGCCCCATATCCTTCACATGTTCGCACTCCTGCTCAATGTTGTAGAACTTTGTGGCCCGCTGCATGCCGTGCTTCTCGCCCCCACGCCAAGTGTAGCGGTTGCCCGTAAAGCCCCGGTATTTGTTTTTCACCTTTACATTCGCCTCGCCCAGCATGGTAGGCAGTGTACGCGGAATGGTGTCGGTCCATGCAAAGGTAAGCGGTTCGCGAAGGTGCGCTCCGCCCCCGGCTGCACGGCGCGACGCATTGTCGGTCGGTGTAGTAAGCGCCAGTTCAGGCCCGGTAAATGCGTGCGGACTCGGTGCAAACCAGCGGTCGAGCGTCAGACGTCCCCATTTGCGCTTACCCTGATCGTTGGTCGAAGTGAACTGCGCAATGAAGTCGCCCGTGAAGTCGATGTTCGACTCAAAGGCAAAACGCCCCAGGCTGTCGGTACGCGTTTCCCCCTCGATGCGGTCGCCGTTGAGCGAATAAGCCAGCAGTTGCAAGTTCATGAACGGCTGCGGTTCGCGTTTGTTGTTTTCCTTGAACAGCGTACCCCTCACAATCAGTTTGTCCTCGATGGGCTGCACCGTCTGAAAAGTGTCGGCCGCGCATAGCGTGGCAAAATCCGAAGCCGTCCAACCCTGCACCATCAGCAACAAGTCGAGCCGGCGGCGGTGCAAGGCATCGTTGGCCGCAAAATAGCTTTCGGGGCGGTGAATGTAGCCCCGCAGTTCCGAAGCCAGCAGCAAGTCCGTGCTCATGTTGCAGTCGGCATTTTCAATCAAGTTCCCCTCCTCGTCGCGCACAGCCACCGACACCGTAGTACTCACCCCCTTGCCCTGGCTGTCGGTAAGTTTCAACTCAAGAACAGCAGGCGAAAACGCCGCATACACCGCCTCGTTCTGTCGCACCTCCACCTGTATAGGGTGCTGCATGGAAGCCTCGTGCCCCTCGCACCACACCAGACGCGACGCCCGGCTTTGTCCGTCAAGGTCGAAAAGTTCGATGCGGTTCACCCCCCGGCGCAAGGCCCTTTCGGGAATCAGAATCTCGACCGGGTCGGAAGAAACCGAGAGCGTGTCGAAAAAACAAGCCTTTTCGCGGCAAAAAGCCGCCAGTCCCAGCAATTCGCCCCCGGCCGCAGCCGAATCGTTGGCCGCAATGCTCACAAACAATCCCTCGTGCGTCCATTGCGTATGCAGTGCATAGGCCGAAGCAGGCGAGGGCAGTGCAAAGGCACCTTGTGGCAAGGCACGCCGACCGCCATCTGCCGCAAGGCTGTTGGGCGCAGGGTTCGTCTGTTCCTCTTTAAGGAGCGCGTAGCCCCCGGCAAAATCGGCAGGCAGCACAAACGACCCCATGCCCTCGTGTTCCACCATCGCCTCGCTCACCACTTCGCCCCGTTCGTTGCAAATCAGCAGCGTGTCGGTGAGCGGAAAGCCCCGTCCGTCAGTCAGCTTGAAAGCCACCTGCTGCGCCACCCCCTTGGCCCTCAGTCCGCCCTCGGGAAAGAACGAAAGCAACTTTTCGGTGCTATCTCCCTGCACGTAAGGGCGCGGTGCACCGTAAGTTACCCGTTTGTTGGGCGTAGGTTCGGGAATGGCCAGTTCGTTGAGCGACAAATCCTTGTTGCGCGGCGACCCCATTTGCGGGTTGGCCGTGGTGAACACCGGGAAAACGCGCGAAAAGCACGCCGCGTCGTCCCAGTTGGTCATGGCGCGGGTGTAGGCCCTCACCTCGTAGTAACCGGCGCGAACCGGCAAGTTCAGGCTCAGCGAACCGTCGGCCTGACCGAGTGAGTCGATGCGCAGTGTCTGTTTCTCCATCAGCTGCCCGTCGGCATTGAGCAGCTCCACGTAAAGCACGCGGCTCAGCGTTGTGGGCTGCAGCGTCGAGGCCCGCACCACGTAGGCCTTGTACCAAATGGTGTCGCCTTCGAGGTAGGCCGAATTGTCGAAATGCAAGTACACCTTTTCGCGCGGATAGTTGTAGTCGAAGCGCGAAGCCTGCTTGAAATGTGCAAACAAGCGTTCGGTTCGCTCCTTCAGCGTTTCGGATTGTTGGGCGCAGAGGGGCAGTGCATGTGCCGCAAGGAGCAGTAAGCAAAAAGTGATGACCCTATATATATAATAAGGAGTAGATGTAGAAGGAGTATATGTAGATGTAGAAGGAGTATATGTAGATGTAGAAGGAGTATATGTAGAATAATGGGTAAATATGTGATAAGAATTGGGCTTGTGGCAAGCACCAGGCTGGCTGCAGCAAGCAGCGTCAGGCACAGTATGGCAAAAGCAATGATTCATGGTGAAGCAAAAATTTGAAATCAAAAAGCACCGGCACGGAACCCCGATATTTCACACCTTGGCTTCGCGGCAGTTTAGGGCTGTAAAATTACGCTTTTTGCCCAAGGTGTGTGTGAATGTCTGGTAAAAAACGGCAAAACAAGCGCGCCAAAGCTCAAAAAACTCATTTCGCGCCGCACAAATGGAAAAAGCCCCGAAGTAATTTGGGTATTTCGGTTTTTTATTGTTACTTTTGCGTGATTTACAGTGGAAAATAAAATCAAAATTTTAATACACAATTCAGATGAACGTGATAACGAAAACCGTTTCGCTGCCTGACGGACGTACCATCAGCATCGAAACCGGCAAACTGGCCAAGCAAGCCGACGGCGCAGTTATGCTGCGTATGAACAACACCATGCTGCTTGCTACCGTATGTGCTGCCAAAACCGCACAGCCCGGTACAGACTTTATGCCCCTCCAGTGCGATTACAAAGAAAAATACAGTGCCGCAGGTCGTTTCCCCGGTGGCTTCACCAAGCGTGAAGGTCGTGCCGGCGACTACGAAATCCTTACTTCGCGTTTGGTCGACCGTGCACTCCGTCCCCTCTTCCCCTCAGATTACCACTGCGAGGTTTACGTTAACATCACGCTCTTCTCGGCCGATGGCGTAGACATGCCCGACGCATTGGCCGGTTTTGCCGCTTCGGCTGCTTTGGCTGCCAGCGACATCCCCTTCGACGGTCCGATTTCTGAAGTTCGTGTGGCCCGCATCAACGGTGAATACGTGGTGAACCCCACCTTCAAGCAGCTCGAACAGGCCGACATGGACATCATGGTAGGTGCTACGGAAGACAACATCATGATGGTGGAAGGCGAAATGGACGAAGTGCCCGAAAGCGCACTCCTCGAAGCCCTCAAGGTGGCACACGAAGCCATCAAGCCCATGTGCCAGCTCCAAAAGGAACTCTCGAAAGAACTCGGCACGGACGTGAAGCGCGAGTACGACGACGAAATCAACGACGAAGAACTCCGTCAGCAAGTAAAGGACGAGTGCTACGCTCCGGCATACGCCATTGCTGAGGCCGGCGACCACGACAAGCACCAGCGCGAAGAAGCCTTCACCAAAATTCGCGAAGACTTCAAAGAACGCTATGCTGCCGCTCACCCCGAACTCACGCCCGACGAAATCGAAGAAAAGAACGCGCTCGTTGACCGCTACTACCACGACGTGGAACGCGATGCCATGCGCCGTTGCATCCTCGACGAAGGCAAGCGTCTCGACGGACGTAAAACCACCGACATCCGCCCCATCTGGTGCGAAGTGTCGCCCCTGCCCATGCCTCACGGTTCGTCAATCTTTACCCGTGGCGAAACTCAGGCTTTGGCTACCGCAACACTCGGTACGAAACTCGATGAAAAGATGGTTGACGATGTACTCGACAAGAGCTACATGCGCTTCCTCCTTCACTATAACTTCCCTCCCTTCTCAACCGGCGAAGCTAAGGCTCAGCGTGGCGTAGGCCGTCGCGAAATCGGTCACGGTCACTTGGCATGGCGCGCATTGAAGGGACAAATTCCTGCCGACTTCCCCTACACCGTACGTGTAGTGAGCGACATTCTCGAATCAAATGGTTCGTCGTCAATGGCCACCGTTTGTGCCGGTACGCTCGCCCTCATGGATGCCGGTGTGCCCATCAAGGCTCCCGTCAGCGGTATCGCCATGGGTCTGATTAAGAACCCCGGTGAAGAAAAGTATGCCGTGTTGAGCGACATCCTCGGTGACGAAGACCACCTCGGCGACATGGACTTCAAGACCACCGGTACGGCCAAGGGTTTGACCGCTACGCAGATGGACATCAAGTGCGACGGCCTTTCATACGAAATTCTTGAAAAGGCACTCGCTCAGGCTAAGCAGGCTCGCGAACACATCCTCGGCAAGATTCTTGAAACCATGGATGCACCCCGCGCCGAACTCAAACCGCACGTTCCTCGCATCGAAGCCTTCGAAATTCCCAAAGAATTCATCGGAGCAGTTATTGGCCCCGGCGGCAAGATTATTCAGGGCATGCAGGAAGAAACCGGAGCTACCATCACCATCGAAGAAGAAGACGGTGTGGGCAAAATCCAGGTTTCGGGTCCCAACAAGGAAAGCATCGACGCAGCCATCGCACAGATTCGCGCCATCGTTGCCATTCCCGAAGTAGGCGAAGTTTACGATGCCAAGGTAATGAGCATCATGCCTTACGGTTGCTTCGTAGAGTTCATGCCGGGCAAGGAAGGCTTGCTCCACATCTCTGAAATCAGCTGGAAGCGTCTTGAAACGGTTGAAGAAGCCGGTTTGAAGGAAGGCGACCACATTCAGGTGAAGCTCCTCGAAATCGACGAAAAGACCGGCAAGTTCCGCCTGTCGCACCGCGTACTCGAAGAAAAGCCCGAAGGATGGGAAGAACGTCCCGCACGTCGTCCCCGTCGCGAAGGCGGTGAAGGTCGCGCACCCCGTCGTCCCCGTCAGGAATAATATTTTCCGTAGCGAGTAGCATTTCTCGCCACGCGTAAAATTATAACCCCATTTCCCCTTGCAGCTACATGCCTGCGAGGGGATTTTTTTTACGCTATTTTTACTCACTATCCTAAACCGATGTGCAATTAGGCGCGAAATATCGACCACTTTGTTAGCAAGATGCGGAAAATTACCCCCTTATTTGTGGTGGATTTTAAAACATTCACTATCTTTGCATAAATTACAATAATAACAAAACCATCTACGCATTATGAAAAATGTAAAGAAGGTGCTTGCTTCGCTTTGTGTAGCGATGCTGGCAACACCCGTTGCTTTTGCTCAAAGCAATGGCGAGAAAGAAAAGGCAGACTATCCGCACATGTTTATCGGTGTGCAAGGTGGTGGCCAAGTGACGTTTACCAACTACAAGGCATCGAAGCTCATTACTCCGATCGGTGCTTTCAGCGTAGGCGGCATGTTCACGCCCGCTGTCGGTGCCCGTATCCATGTGAGCGGTTTTAACGAAAAGGGCGGACTCAAAAGCCTGAACAAAACTTACGACTACAAGTTCGTGACCTCAAACCTCGACTTGATGCTTAACCTTTGCAACGTGTTTGCGCCCAATAAAAATCATACCATCAACGCCTACCTTATTGGTGGTGTAGGTTTGGGCTATGCTTGGGACAACGACGACCTCAAAGGCATGATGAGCCAGGCCACGGAGCAAAACCTCAACTTTAAGTGGGCCGACGACCGCCTCGTTCACAACTTCCGCGTAGGTATGCAGCTCGAAGCCGAGCTTCACCGCAACGTAGGTTTGAACCTCGAAGTAACGGCCAACAACCTCCACGACCGTTTCAACTCAAAGGTTAACGGCAAGGGCGACTGGCAGCTTCAGGCCATGCTCGGTTTGAACTTCAAGTTTGGTTTCAAGAAGAAGAAAGCAGCACCTGCTCCTGCTCCGGCTCCTGCCCCCGCACCAGCACCTGCTCCCGCCCCGGCTCCTGCACCTGCTCCCGAGCCCAAACCCGAGCCCAAGCCCGAGGTGAAGAAGGAAACCAAGCGTCTCGAAGTGTTCTTCGTGATTAACAGCGCTACTCCCAATGCCAGCGAAGAAGCCAAGATTAAGCAAGTAGCCGACTGGCTCAAGGCTAACCCTAAGGCCGAAATCGAACTCGTGGGTTACGCTGATGCCGGAACCGGTACGGCCGACGTTAACCGTCGCATTTCAGAAAAGCGTGTGAACAAGGTAGCCAAGCTCCTCACCGAGAAGTACGGCATCGAAGCTTCACGCATTTCAAGCTCGTTTAAGGGCGACACCGTTCAACCGTTCAAAGCCAACGACGAAAACCGTGTGGTTATCGGTTTGAGCGAAATCGAAAAGTAAGATCGTTTCACTTTTCATAATTCTCCATTATTGACATTCTCCTTTCTTTTCTTCTAAAGAAAACTGTCATGGTGCCTGCGATTGTCTATATGACAGTCGCAGGTTTTTTTTAGGCCTATTATGTTCATGGCTCTAAAAAAAATGAAATCGGATATAACATTTTATCGCATTCCGATTTCCAAAACGTACGAAGCACCCACGTTTACCCACCCAATTCCCTCTGAGCCAAAAAAACTCCATACAGTCAAGGAAAAACTGTATGGAGTACAATATCAAAGTGTGACGCAGCGAACATATTTGCCGTTTGTAGGTGTTTGTAAGCGGAAAGTAGGGATTGAAAAAAAGAAACATTGCACAAGCAGTCCCCGAATCTGAGTCCTATATACTGAAACGGAACTGTTGCTTCTGTTCTTTTCCGCATGGTAACTTATTCTCCTATTCCCTATGTGTAGGGTAAGTATGGAGGTCCTACGCGCCATGTTCTGTGAGGTTAAAATAGGAAGGTTGCAAAGGCGCGTAGCGTTACACTTGAATTTGTTGCTTCATTGATGTGTGGCAAAATTACCACATTCCAACCAATATCTTTTGACCTTTTTAGCCTCATGTTGAAAAGTATCATTTCATCGCATACATAAAATGCCCTTAAAATGTAAAAAAAACGCCCATTTCATCGCCCATTTTACCTTGAAAATGCTTTTTGCATCATTTGAATATTTACTTAATTCTTTTGTCTAAAAATACCGTTTATCTTTGTTGCACCGAACGAATTTGCGTAAATTTGCTATCGAACAGCCCATGCCAAACAGTTTGTTCACCCCTTTTCACCCTTCGACGTATTAACCCCTTATTTCATTATGCTCTCGAAAGTAAACACCTCAGCCGTCAACGGGCTGTCGGCCATGCCCGTATTTTTGGAAGTCAACTGTCAGCAACTCCATGCCCAAGATGCCACGAGCCTCTATTTCATGGTAGGGCTTCCCGACAATGCCGTGCGCGAGAGTAAATTACGCGTCGAAAATGCCCTGTTGAGCAGCGGCGTCAAACTGCCCGACCGCATGAAGTTCACCATCAACTTTGCCCCCGCCGATGTGCGCAAGGAAGGGTCGGGCTACGATTTGCCCCTTGCCCTCGGACTCATGGCATCGGTAGGGCAGGTGCCCGCCGAAAAGTTGTCGCGCTATGTACTCGTTGGCGAACTCGGACTCGACGGCTCCATTCGCCCCATCAAGGGTGCACTCAGCATAGCCATTAAAGCCCGCGAGCAGCAGTACGAAGGACTCATCGTGCCCCGCGACAATGTGCGCGAAGCCGCCGTGGTCAACAAACTCAAGGTCTACGGAGCCGACCATTTGCAGCAGGTTATCGACTTTTTCAAGGGCGAAGACAGCCTGCAACCCACCCTTGTCAACACGCGCGAAGAGTTCTATGCCGCCCAATCACAGTTCCCTTTTGATTTTGCCGACGTCAAAGGGCAGCAAAGCGTAAAGCGCGCCTTCGAAGTGGCCGCTGCCGGCGGACACAACATCATGCTCATTGGTGCCCCCGGTTGCGGCAAGAGCATGATGGCCAAGCGTTTGCCCGGCATTTTGCCCCGGCTCACCCTGACCGAAAGCCTTGAAACCACCCAAATTCACTCCGTAGCCGGCAAGCTCGGCGCAGAAACCTCGCTCGTGGCGCAACGCCCCTTCCGCTCGCCCCACCACACCATTTCCGACGTCGCCCTGATTGGCGGCGGCACCTCGTGTAAGCCCGGCGAAATCAGTTTGGCGCACAACGGCGTACTGTTTCTCGACGAACTGCCCGAGTTTTCGCGAACTGCCCTCGAAACCCTCCGTCAGCCCCTCGAAGACCGCGAAATCACCATTTCGCGTTCCAAATACACCGCCACCCTTCCCTGTTCCTTCATGCTTGTGGCCTCGATGAACCCTTGCCCCTGTGGCTACTACAATCACCCCACCCACGAATGCAAGTGTTCGCCTGCCCAAATTTTGAAATACAAAAATCGCATTTCCGGTCCGCTGCTTGACCGCATCGACATTCAGGTTGAAGTAACCCCCGTCAGTGTGGCCGACCTTGCGCAAGCCCCCGCCGGCGAACCGAGCAGCGTGATTCGCGAAAGGGTGGTGGCAGCGCGCCAAAGGCAGACCGAACGCTACAGTGCCTTTCGTGGCATACACTGCAATGCCCAAATGACGCGTGCCATGCTCGAAACCTACGCCCGCCCCGATGCCGACGGTGCCGCCGTGCTTGAACGCGCCATGCACCGCCTCGACCTTTCGGCCCGTGCCTACGACCGCATACTCAAAGTGGCCCGCACCATTGCCGACCTCGATGCCTCGGAAGCCGTGCTCGAACGCCATATCAAGGAGGCTGTGAACTATCGCAACCTCGACCGCGGCTCGTGGGGCGAATAAAACTTTTTTTCTGTACTAACTCTTTAATTTTTTACGCCTTATGAAAAACTTTGTTCAACGCATCCTTACCTCGGGTCTTTGCCTGGCCTCGTTTTTGATGATTCAGCCCCTCTATGCTTCGTGTAGCAGCCCCTTGGCTTCGAAGCTACAGACCGAGGTGGCAACGGTTGGCAACGAACACCAAATTCCGCTTCAGAAATTCAGCAAACTGGAAGTGGTGGCCAATTTTCATGTCATCGTCACGCAGAAAAAAGGCAGCCCCAGGCTCACCCTGCGTACCAACGACAACTGGAAGGACTTGGTGCGCTTAGCCGTAGATAACGACAGACTGATGATTCAGCCACAGAAAGGCAGATACTTCGATGCAGACAAAGCCGGACGCATGCTGCTGTATCTTGAAGTGGAAAACCTTTCGGAAGTGAAATTACAGGGTTCGGGCAACATCGAATTTGCGCGTTCGTTCAAGGCCGACAATCTGCAGCTGGAACTCGTAGGGTCGGGCGACATCGACTTCCTGCAGTCGTTGCGCTGTCAGAACAGCCTTAACATTAAGCTGCAAGGCTCGGGCGACATCGACTTCAACCAGGGAGCCGATGCCAAAGAAGTGAACATCTGTTTGTTGGGTTCGGGCGACGTTACGTCAGAAGGTATGCTTTGCAGCCAAAACAAAATGAAAGTCGATTTGCAGGGTTCGGGCGACATCGATATGAAGAAAATCAAAGCCTATAATGCCGAAATCAGTTTGATGGGTTCGGGCGATTTCGAAGCCGACGATGTAGACCTTGCCACGCTCAATGCCTCGGTGCAGGGTGCGGGAAACATGGACTTAAAGGGCCGTGTCGAGTCGGTTAATTACAGTGTGTTAGGTTCGGGCGTTATCAATGCCGCACAGCTCAAAGCCAAACGTGTCAAGGTAAATGTCAACGGTTCGGGCACGCTCAAGTGTCATGCCGACGAATTGCTTGAAGGTTCGGTCGAGAACTGCGGCAATTTGGAAATTAGCGGCAAATCGCGCGTCGAAGTGTCATCCAGCCGACAAGGCACCGTGCGCCGTTTGTAGACCATGCCCTTTGTTGCATAAGCTGATGGGGCAAACTTAACGCCTTTCCAAAATGCCGATGCAGAAAACAGCCAAACGTACTCGTTCGTGCTACACGAATGAGTCGCGTCTGGCTGTTTTCCACATCGGCATTATTTGTGTGTAGAATTTACGGAATCAGATTCGAATCGTCTTAAATATATTTTTACGTGTAAGTGGAAAGTGCTGACAGAAGCCCATACAAATCAGAGATAATGCCCATAAAGCCATTGAACCTGCAAAAATGTGGTCGCACAAACCGGGTACAGCTATTTTCAGGATGAAAAGTAATAAACATATCCCAGGTAAGAGCATATAGTTTAAAGCAGTCCATTTTTTAAATAATCCAGTAGGACAAATGTAGTACACCTGATTGTCGTCATCAGCATCTATTGATGCGATTGTATAGGTGAAAGTGCTGGGATACCTCAATTTAACAACAATCTGTTCACCTTTCTTTGTGTCCAAATCATAATAATCCTGTTGAGTTGGGCAACTGATTGTTTTTTGTGCGTCTTTGCCTATAACGATTCGTGCAAATAATTTGTCGAATCCTCGATTTACAATAATTTTCATGTTGCAGTAAGGTTATGTTGTTTAGTGAACTACTTAAGTAGGCGTTCAAAATTATTTTTACATTTGAATTGCGGTAAAGAACGTAAATGCAAAGTAAAAATACTTCGATAGAATTATATAAAATAATTTTGAACACTTACTTAACATCAAAATATAGACCAGCGGCAGCTGAAGCAGCAACGGCTGCAGGTCCTGATGCAACAGCAGCACCCAAGAATGCTCCTGCAGTATCTGCTGCAGCTACGACAGTAACATATTCAGCTTTTGAAAGTTTATTATCATCTTCTTTTTTTTCTACTGTTGCTTCTTTTTTCTCCTCTTTTTTCTCCTCTCTCTTTGGAGATTTAGTGCTATTATAAACATTTTCGGAGGATTTGTTTACGTCATTTTCTATTTTTATCCATGATTCTACATTTTTAGAATTTGTCCAATACTCTATTGAACCATATAATACACCAAGAACTTGTGTGAGTGTTTGTTTTTCTTGCTCAGTACTGCACTTTGAAGCATAGGTGTTATAAGTTTCAATAATAATAATATGCAAGTCTTCAAGTAAATCACTATTGTCAAATATTTCATCATCTTTAAAACAACTCAAATGATTCTTGATTTTTTCCATACATTCATTGGCTGCTGTTTTAGCAACATCTGTGGATATATTGCTTCTCGTTTTTGTCAATGACGGTATATGACCATTGAATAAAAGTTTCTTTACTGGAGCTATTTCTTGCATAATTTTTTGTGCAGAATCCTTTTCGCAAATACTAATTACATATTTATCCAATACCTCATCCAATTGTTTGGGTGTGCATATATTTTTATAAGTTTTCTGTACATCATTTTTAATATAATCTAAGCCCGAATTATGGATGTTCGCATATTCTTGTAGAATGTTTTTTGAATCTAAAGAACTAATATTAATTTGTTCATCATTGCTACATGATATAAACAAAGCGGCAATAATAAAGACAAAGATTAGACCTGATAGAGTGTAATTTTTACTGTTCATAAAGCATTGTTTTTTGAATATTGAATGCAAACTGATGCAGCAGCAGTATTGAATTCATTGTTGGTTAAACATTGTTTTTTTTGTCTTTTGGGATTATATAACTTAACTTTTTTCTCGGTTTTGAGTCGAAGATGTTTTGAACGTGCTTTATTTGTTCATTGGTTTAATCCCTTGAATCCGTACCACTCGAGAAGTTTTGCCTAATTAAATAATTGTAGTTTTAGATGATTCCTTTTTCTCTTGTATGGTATGGTTTCGTGAAGTATAGTTTTCGCTATTACTTTGTGAAATAAAAATACTTTTTCGTTATTTGCCATTATTGGATGTGTTTGTTTTTAAAAAGGTTCCTAAGTTTTGTTGGTAGCCTTAGTTCGCGGGCTGGCATTTTTCCCACGAATTCTTTTTATACGTATTGGCTTAGTAACCGAGTCATTTGTTCTCATATGTTTTGTTAATGGGTGCGATGTTATTTAAATCACTCACATATTCTTATATTCAATCACGGGATGTTTGTTTATTTCGTGGCAAATATATATATATATATTTACTTAGACAAATAAAATGTAAGAAATAATTGTATAAATGATGAATTTGTGATTTTTAATTATTAGAATTATTGACTATAAGTATATAACTTTGGTAGATTAATGGAAAAATGTGTAATATTGATTTGGGTTTTTAAAAATAGACAGCAGAATTGGGCAGTATGCGTTATTGTGCAACTGTTATTAGTGCATACGGAGTTTTATATAAGGTAGTGTGGGTTATTTAGTGTAAAAATTGTATATTTGTAGATATTATTTACACATTTGCAAAAAGGTGTCGTATATGCATTTTACGCCCGACAGATTTATGCCGTTTTCTTCCATCGTTTCTTCTTGCTTGCATTGAAGCAGCTTTTGGTTTGTGCAGTCTGTTGCGTGCAAACCTCCTATTTCAATGATTCACTATTTTCAGCCCCTATTTCCCCCCTGCTGCGTGATGCTGGTTTTGAGCCTGGTTATGGGTTCGATGGTAGGCGCAGTGGGCAAGCGTTCGACCCAGTACACCGCCTCGAGCAAGGTGCTCACCCTCGCCATACTTTTCGACCTTGTGGTGTGTGCGGCCAATGTGCTGGTGCCGCATATTCCGAGCTATCTGCTGGTAGACCATGCCGTGGTGGTTATTCCCCTGCTCCCCATCGAGACCTCGCTGGTGTCGATGGCCGCCTTGAAGCTGCTGCACCGCTCGCATTATTACCGTTTTGTGTTTCGGTTCGGTGTGGTTTCGGGCATTGCGCTGATGCTCATTTCGGTGTTAGCCGCCGTGTGGCAGTACTATGCCGACCTTCTCAACCTGTTAGGCTCGCCCGAGTCAACCGGTTGGCGGTTTACGAGCGTTCTGTTCTATGTGTCGCTGCTACATTTTGCAGCCACCATACTGATTAACTTTTTTGTACTCGTCAGCACGATGCTGCGCTATCGGCGCCAAATCAATAGCTACTTTGCCTATCGCGAACATCAGCACGCCTACGTCATACAGTTTGGAACCGGTTTCTACTGCCTTTACCTGCTCGCCATGCTCAGCTGCATACTGCTGTTTTACGGTGTGCCCATCATGTCGGTGTTTACCATTAGTATGACGTTGATATACATTAAAACCACGTTTTTTGTGCTCGTGGTTTGCATGTTTATCCGTTTTCACCGGCGGTATTACATCATGGAGCCAGCCCTCTATACCCTTGATGAAATCGATGAAAAGGTGGAAAATAAAGAGGCCCGCGTAACCCTCTCGTTCGGCAACGAACCTTTGCAAGCCCCTGCCGAAACAGCTACTTCGCCCGAACAGGTAGCCCCGGTTGCCCACCGCCGTGTCAATGAAAACAGCAGTTCCTGTTTGTCCGACGAAGCCCCCAGTGTGAAGTACAGGCTGGAACAATGGGTGGAGAATGACAAAAAATATTTTCTGCGCGACGACATAAACCTTTTGAAGGTGGCCGAAATGATTGGCGTATCGCCCCGTTTGCTTTCGGGCTATCTGAATTCGATTAAAGGCATCAATTTCAACCTCTACATCAATCAGTTGCGCATTGACGAAGCCCAAAAACTGATATATCGGCACCCCGAGAAGACGCTGACCGAAATAGCCTATATCACGGGATATTCGAGTGTGGCGATATTCAGCCGTTCGTTCAAACGCATTACCGGGGTTACGCCCACCCAATTCCGACAAATGTGTGTGGATCTCGAAGCGTAGACCTATGCCTCAAGGAGTTGATGCACATACAATCACATCAAAACGTGCCGACCGACGAAGCCCAACAGCCCGTCGGCCGGCACTTGTTTGGTAAGTGACCACTGCGTTTGTGCGGCAACCTTCGTGCAGTGTGACTTCTGAACGAAACGAAGTATCCGTTTTGACAAATAGTTTAATAAAGGTAAAAGGCAAATGCTGCGCTGCTGCCTGTGTTTCAGAGCAGGATTGGTGAGCGTGGGAACGCGATTGTGGTTTTTTTGAAAACGCTGATTATCAGCCGTTCCGCGATTGTTGAAACTAGCTCGGAACTAAATTGAACAAGCTCGGAACTAATTCGGACAAGCTCGGAACTAAATCCGACAATCGCGGAACTAATTTGAAGCATCGGCCGGTTAAGGAGGTAGGCCCGTGAAAACAGAGGAAATGTATAGGTATGAATTTTAATGTAAATTTACCCTTGTGGCAGGACGCAGTTTAACATTGTCCGCACCGAAAAATACAAAAAAAAGTGCCGGAAGACGGGCTGCAAGGCTCCGTCTTCCGGCACTTTTGGGTAAGTGTGTGAGTGTGTTTACAGCGTGACAAAACGCGAGTTGGCAGAAAGCGTCACAGCCTAAGCCTCGGGTTCGCCGCTGAGCGTTTTCAGCATTGCCTTGGTGTTGCGCATCAGTTTCACCGCCTGCTGCACCTCTTTGTCGGTGCGCAGCAAGTAGCGGTAGCGTCCGGCATCGAAGTAGTAACGCTCCACGATGGCCGCTTCAAGCACCTTCTTGATTTCCGGCTTCCACCGCTTAAAGTCGTAATCCTCGTTGTGCTTCAGTTTCTTTTCCAACGCCTCGATTTCGGCACGCGCCTCAGTGTCGTATCCCTCGAATCGGGCAAAGGTTTTCAGTGTTTCGAGCACCCGCAGGCTCTGACGGTCGTAAGTAAATTTGTGCTTCTTCATGAATTCGCAAAAATCAGCGTATTCATCGTCCGAAATGCTGAAATCCTCGGGTTGCGCAATTTTGGGATGTTTGGCGCAGTAGTTCACACAAAAGTCAAACAACTGCGTGCTGGCATCCATGTAGGCCAGCAAGTTGGGCAGACTGTCGCTCTTGATTTCCACATCGGGCTTAATGCCACCCCCGTCGCGCACAATGCGCCCGTTGGCCGTGCGGAATTCGCGGCTCAGCGAGTCGGGGCGGTGCACCGGCATGCCATCGCGAAATTCGTAAGCCTGCACGCAGCGGCCCGAGGGAATGTAGTACTTGCCCACCGTCAGTTTCAGTGCCCCCTTATACGCCAGTTCGCGGCTTTGCTGCACCAGGCCTTTGCCGTAAGTGCGGCGACCCACGATGAGTGCCCGGTCGTAGTCCTGCAAAGCCCCAGCCGTGATTTCGGACGACGAGGCCGACTGCTCGTTGGTGAGCACAATGAGCGGAATGTCGGGGTCCTGAGGGTCGAGCACCGTTTTGTACGTTTGGTTGGCCTCTTTTACCTTACCCTTCATGTTCACCACCTCGCGGCCCCGCGGAATGAACAGGTTGACCGTTTTTACCGCCTCTTCAAGCACCCCTCCGGGGTTGTTGCGCAAGTCGAGGATGAGGCTGCGCGCCCCCTGTTGCTTGAGGTCGACCATGGCGCGGCGCACCTCGTTGCTCGTTCCTTCGATGAATTGGGAGATTTTGATGTAGCCAATGCTGTCAGACAGCACCGTGGCCAGTGCCACGCTCGGAATGAGAATGCTGCGCCGCGTCACCTTGAAGGTGTAAGTGCGGTTGTTGGTCGGACGTCTCACTTTCAGTTCGAGCGTTGTGCCCGGTTCGCCACGCACCCCCGTGCTGACACTGTTTGAGTATTCAGCCCGCTTTTCAAGGTCCTTCGAATCGCAAGTCGGAATGTCCTTGCCGTCGATGGCCAGAATGATGTCGCCCGGCAAAAGTCCGGCATCGGCCGCCGGGTTACCCTCGTAGGGCTTTTCGATGATGCAGCGTTTCAGTTCGTCGCGGTAGCTGATAACCGAACCGATGCCCGCATATTTGCCCGTAGTCATCTGCTTGAGGTCGTTGGTGTTCTCGGCCGCGTAGTATTCGGTGTACGGGTCGATCATTTCAAGCATATAGTTGATGGCGTTGCCAATGTTCTTTTTCGCACTTAGCGTATCGACGTAGAACAGGTCGAGCTCGCGGTAGAGCTGATTGAAAATGTCGAGGTGCTTCATGACCTCGAAATTGTGGTTGGTCGTTTGCGCCCGGGCCGGCAAGGCCGTGCAGACCGCGCAGCCGAGCACGAACGTGAGTTTACCTATAAAGTGTCGCATCATTAGGAAAGCGTTTGCTTGATTTTAGTCCAAGTTTCGGGCGGCAGAGCCGTTCCCACCACCTCGATGATGTGTCCTGAGAGCAAGGAACCCAAACGGGCACATTCCATCAGGCCGCAGCCCTGAGAAAGGGCAAATAAAAAGCCTGCCGAGAAATAGTCGCCCGCTGCTGTGGTGTCGACCACCACAGGCACCTCGCGTGCCGGACAGTGAATCTGTTCGTCGCCACGGCGCACAAGAACGCCCTTCTTGCCAATTTTAACCACCGCAATGTGGCAGAGTTTAGCCAATGCTTCCACATTGTGCTGTGCATCCGTGCAACCCGTGAAAGCCGCCGCCTCGAGTTCGTTGGCAAACACGATGTCCGTTTTTTGCAACAGTTCCTTAAAGAACTCGCGGTCCTCCTCGACAATGTTGAAGCTGGCCAGGTCGATGCACACCTGCAGCCCGGCACGGTGCGCCAAGTCGACAGCGCGGCGTATGAGCGCGTGGTTCTGAACCAAATAGCCCTCGATGTAGAAATAATCATAGCCTTCGAACCATTCAGCCTTAATATCGTCGGCTGTGAGTGTGGCGGCAGCCCCCAGGTGTGTGCCAAAGGTGCGCTGTCCGTCGGGCGTAATAAAGGTCGAAGCTACCCCCGTAGGCAACTGTTCGGCATGGAGCAAATTAGCCTTGATGTCATGTCGGACACAGTTGTCGGCAAAAAAAGTGGCCATTTCGTCGTGACCCACCTTGCCGATGAGGCCCGGTTGTCCACCCAAATTGGCAATGGCCAGAATGGTGTTGCAAGCCGAACCACCCGTTGTAAGTTGCTTATTGAGCGATTCGAGGCGTTTTTGAATTTTCAGGTACCTTTCCGTGTTAATAAGCTGCATCGAGCCTTTCGGAAGTTGTAATTCGTTGAGTATCAGTTCACTCTCTACCTGTACAAGTACGTCAACAAGGGCATTTCCAATACCCAAAACTTTCTTCATTGAATTTTTTTTTAAAAATTTCTGTGCAAAGATAGCGGTTATTTCAAAAATAACCATTATCTTTGCACCGCAATTCAGACAAAGATGGTAAGTTTTTTACTTACTACATTGCTTCAGTAGCTCAGTTGGTTAGAGCACCTGACTGTTAATCAGGGGGTCGTTGGTTCAAGCCCATCCTGAAGCGCCAAGCACCTGCATCTGCAAAGATGTGGGTGCTTTTTTTGTGCTTTCAGAAAAGGGAAAGGCGAATACACAAAGAAAGTTTGCAAGAAATGGGGTTAAGCAATGGGGTGGGGAAAATTTTTATAGAGAAAAAAAAGAGTGGACAGGTGATTATGTTTCACCTGTCCACTCTTTTTGCGATACATATATATGTATATCAGTGACAGTTCAGAAAGTTACCATTCGTTGCGCAGCGTGACTGTCCCCTGTTCGACGTGCCATATTTTGCGCCCCTCGATGGCAGGAAACTCCTTTTCGTCGTGACTCACCACCACAATGGCCGCTTGGCGGCGCACCTCGTTGAGCAGGGCATAGAGTTCGTGGCGCGATGCCTCGTCGAGGTGCGTTTCGGGTTCGTCGAGCAGCAGCAAGTCGGGTTTCGGCGCAAAGGCACGCGCCAGAAGCGTACGCTGCCACTGACCGCCGCTGAGGTCGGAAATGGGACGCGAGGCTAAGTCCGACAGCCCGAAGAGCGCCAGCGCCTCGTCGGCCCAGCCCTTTAACTCGGCACACCGCCTCGTCGGCCCGCCCCTTTAACTCGGCACTGAGCGGCTGCCACACCTTTTTGCGGCAGGAAAGGCCCGAGCGCACAATGTCGACCACGGTGGTGGGAAACTGGCGGTCGATGTGGCGGTATTGCGGCAGATAGCCCATGGTAATGCCCTTTTGCCGCTCAATGCGGCCACGTGTGGGCGGCAACAGTCCGGCAATGAGCCGCAGCAGCGTGGTTTTGCCGCCGCCGTTCGGTCCGGTGAGCACCACAAAGTCGTTGTTGAGCAGTTCTTGGCTGATGTGACACAGAACATGGCGTTCGCCGTAGCTCAGGCAAACGTCCGAAATATGCAGTATGGGTGAAGGCATGGCTGAAAAAATTATTGAATGAAGCACACCGATGGTGAGCAGACAGGGATATTCCTCTTTTTCAAAAAAAATATTTCCCCAAACAAAAAGAACGTAGACGCTTTGCCGACAAGGACCGGCGCAGCATTTGCACCTTGGTTTAGCGCGGTGCAGCGGTTTTCGTCAGTGCGTCGGTGATGAGGCGCAGCTGGCGCGGCACGTCGTAGTCGAGCGGATTGATTTCGACCACCCGGGCACCAATGGCCTCGGCAATTTGTCGGGCAGCACGCCCCGTGTGTTCCTTGGATATAAACACCGTAGTCACCCCCTCGGCGCGCGCACGGCTTATGATTTGGCGAATGCGCGCTGCCGAAGGCTCCTTGCCGTCGTGTTCCACGGCAATTTGCCGCAAGCCGTAGCGACGGGCCAAATAACCCAGGGCAGGGTGGTGGATGATGAATGAACGGTGGCGCAGCGGCTTCAAGGCGCGGTGCAGCGAATCGTCGAGCAGTTCGTTGCTGCGGCAAAAACGCGCAAGGTTCTGCTGATAGGTTTGGCTGTTGGCCGAATCAAGCCGACACAGCGCGCGGCAAGCTACAGCGGCCATACTGTTGAGGTTTTCGGGCGACATCCATACGTGCGGGTCGATGCTCGTTTGTCCGTCGTGCTGGTGGTGATGGTCGAAAAGCGGCGTGACATTGCGCCCCAAATCGAAAGTGGGCAAATGCGGAATGGCCGAAAGCAACCTGGGTAGTTTGCTCTGCTCAAAACCCAGCGTACCAACGCGGAAGAGCGNNNNAACCCAGCGTACCAACGAGGAAGAGCGCCTCGCTGTCGTCGAGCGTCATCATTTGTCCGGGCGTGGGTTCGTAAGTTTCGGGCGACGCACCAACGGGCATGAGCGTTTCGGCGGTGAAATGCGTTCCGGCAATTTGTTCCACCACATAGCGCACAGGCTCAATGCTCACTGTGAGCTTCGGCGCCTCGTTGGGCGTTTGGCTGCGGTTGCAGCTTGTGAACAGCGCAAGGACGAGTAATAGGGAGAAAGTAAGTATTTGACGAATGTACATACAGAAATATATAATATATAAAAACAGAAAGATACAAAGGGTGGGGCTGTGAGGCCTCAGTAAAAAGAGAGTGGCAGGGAAGCCCCTGGTAAAAGGGACCGGCAGTGCGGCAAACAGGCAAGGACGAAAGCCTAATGTGCCGCAGCTACCCAAGCCTGAGCTAGCAGCCAGTAACGCACGTATTTGCCGAAACCAATGGCCAGCATGGCGTAGGGCAACTTGACGCGCATGAAACCCATGGCCACGGTGATGACGCTGCCCAACAATGGTGTCCACGCCAGCAGTCCCGCCCAGGCACCGTAGTTGCGCACCCAGCGTTTACCGCGTTCCAACTTTTCAGGTTTCACCTTGGTCCAGCGCAAAATCCATTCGTCGCGGCCCAATGACCCGACACCATAGTTGAAGAGCGAACCGAGCGTGTTGCCGGCCGTTCCCCAAACCACGAGGCCGTCGGGGTCGGCTCCGGCAGCCAAAAGTCCCAGCATCACGGCTTCGGAACTGAATGGGAAAAAGCTACCGGCCAAAAAGGCAGCGATGAACATGCCGAAATCGCCGTAGGTAATAAGTATTTGTATAAAATCGTTCATAACAGTGGTCTTTTAAGAAAGCATTTCCATGACTTTATAAAGCATTTGCATGACTTTAAGAAAGTATTTGCATGTTATGCATATATGTGCAAAGTTACGCATTTCTTCGTTTTCCGAGCTAAATCAAACTTTTCTTTGTAATTTTGCAAGCAAATAAATAAAATAGATTGAAATATGAGTTTACAATGCGGTATTGTGGGCTTGCCCAACGTGGGTAAGTCAACCCTTTTTAACTGCCTGAGTAATGCCAAGGCACAGTCGGCAAACTTTCCCTTTTGCACCATCGAACCCAACGTGGGCGTAATTACGGTGCCCGATGAACGATTGACCAAACTGGCCGAACTTGTACACCCCGGACGCATCGTCCCCACCACGGTCGAAATTGTCGACATCGCCGGACTTGTGAAAGGCGCTTCGAAAGGCGAAGGGTTGGGCAACCAGTTCCTGGGTAACATCCGCGAAACCGATGCCATCATCCACGTGCTCCGCTGCTTCGACGACGGTAACGTGGTACACGTAGACGGTAGCGTTGACCCCGTGCGCGACAAGGAAATCATTGACACCGAGTTGCAGCTGAAAGACCTTGAAACCGTTGAAAACCGCATTAAGCGCGTGGAGAAAATTGCACAGGTCGGCGGCGATAAAAATGCCAAGGTCGAATACGAAGTACTCGTGGCCTACCGCGAAGCCCTGCTCCAGGGCAAAAGCGCACGCAGCGTGCAGTTCGAAACCAAAGAAGAACAAAAAGCAGCCAAGGGCTTGTTCCTGCTCACCTCAAAGCCCGTGCTCTACGTGTGCAACGTCGACGAGGCATCGGCTGCCACGGGCAATGAATATGTGGAACGCGTACGCGAAGCCGTAAAGGACGAAGGCGCCGAAGTGCTTGTGCTTGCTGCACAAACTGAAGCCGACATTGCCGAACTCGAAACCTACGAAGAACGACAGATGTTCCTGCAAGACGTTGGCCTCGAAGAGAGCGGATGCAACCGACTCATCAAAACGGCCTACAAAATGCTCGAACTCGAAACCTTCATCACGGCCGGCGAAATGGAAGTGAAGGCTTGGACCTATCACCGTGGCTGGAAAGCACCGCAGTGTGCCGGCGTTATCCACACCGACTTCGAAAAAGGCTTTATCCGAGCTGAAGTTATCAAGTACGACGACTACATCCGCCTCGGTTCTGAATCAGCTGTGCGCGATGCCGGTTTGCTCCATGTCGAAGGCAAGGAATACGTGGTGCAGGATGGCGACATCATGCACTTCCGCTTCAACGTGTAAGCGCTCCTCACCTATACATATCCATCACCTACACATCCATCACTTTGTAAAAACGAAATCAAGATAGATAGCATGGTAATTTGGGATCCTTCAGAAATTGCCTTTAGCTTTGGCCACTTTGCCGTACGCTGGTACTCACTCTGCTGGTGTATCGGCCTGGCTTTAGGCTATGTTGTGGTGTATAAGCTGTACAAACAGCAACGCATACCTCAGGAAAAATTCGACCCGCTCTTCC
>FR901734.1:0-2944 GCA_000437675.1 Prevotella sp. CAG:891 | reverse complement strand
CCGCTCTTCCTCTACTGCTTCGTCGGCATATTGGCCGGAGCACGTCTGGGGCACTGCCTGCTCTACGAACCCGCGTATTTCCTCAGTCATCCGCTCGAAATGTTCCTGCCCATTCGTTTTCTGCCCGACGGCGGTTGGAAATTCGTGGGCTATGCCGGTTTAGCCTCGCACGGCGGTACCTTCGGCTTGATGGTCGCGCTGTGGCTCTACGTACGCAAATACAAGGTCAACCTGCTTCGCGTGCTCGACAACATCGCCATAGCCACCCCCATCTGCGCCTGTTTCATTCGTTTGGGCAACCTCATGAACTCCGAGATTGTGGGCAAGTTTACCGGCAGCGACTACGGATTTGTGTTCGTGCAAAATGGCGACACCCTTCCGCGCCACCCCGGTCAGCTTTACGAAGCCGTGGCCTATCTACTCTTTTTCATCGTAGGTTTGTGGCTCTATCGCCGCTTTAAGCAGCGCGTCGGCACGGGTTTCTACTTCGGCTACTGCCTCACCACCATCTTTGCCTTCCGCTTCATTGTCGAGTTCTGCAAGGAAGTGCAGGAACCCTGGGAGCTGGCCATGCAGCAAAGCATCGGACTGAACCAGGGACAGCTGTTGAGCATCCCCTTCGTGCTGCTCGGCATCTATTGCCTTTCGGGCGGCAAATACTGTAAGAAATGGGGCGACAACGGCACCATTTAAATCCCTCTTGATAAACAGAAAAACCCCTCATTTGGCAGCGCAAAAGTTTTTGCCGGCCGAATGAGGGGTTTTTGATTTGGCAAAATTTGGCACTTCATGTAAATAAATTATCAAATTCAGCCCCATTCACATAAAAAAAAAACCATACTGTAATGTATTGTGCGTTAAATTAGCTATCTTTGCCGCGCATTGGGACACCAATATGTGGCTGTACTATGCGCCATACCGCTTTTATAGTCCGTTTGGTGCAGAGGAACGAAACATAAAACCTATCAAATCAATTTTATATGCAGACTAAACTCTATCTCTCATTGGCACTTGCCGGCTCATTGGCGCTGACTTCGTGCAAAAAACTGGGTGAGCTTTCAGCAGACAATTTCACTGTAACTCCTTCACCCATGGAGGCTGTAAGCGGTAAAGTGCCCGTAACCATCAACGGTCGCTTCCCCGAAAAGTACATGAAGAAAAAGGCCGTAGTAACCGTAACGCCCGAAATCCGCTACGAAGGTGGCAAAGCTACCGGTCAGAGCGCAACTTTCCAGGGTGAAAAGGTACAAGGCAATGACCAGGAAATCTCTTACAAGCTGGGCGGCAACTACACGATGAAGAATTCGTTCGACTACGTTCCCGAAATGCAGAAGAGCGAACTCTATCTTACGTTCCAGGCTCGTGTAGGCAAGAAAGAAGTTGAAGTTCCCGCTGTGAAGGTAGCCGACGGCGTTCTCGCCACTTCTACCCTTATCAAGGAAACTGCCGGACAGGGTACCCCCGCCGACGCTGCAGATGCTTACCAGTATGCTATCAAGCAGACCAAGCAGGCTCAGATTAAGTACCTCATCAACCAGGCTAACGTACGCACCAGCGAACTCAAGTCTACTTCTGTTCAGGAATTCGTGAAGACGCTCCGCGACATCAAGGCTGACCAGAAAGGCTTTATGCTCGAAAATATCGAAGTTTCTGCTTACGCTTCACCCGATGGTGACCTCGACTTCAACACCAAGTTGGCCGAAAAGCGTCAGAACACCTCGTCAAACTATGTGAGCAAGCAGCTCAAGGCTAACGAACTCAACACCAAGGTTGACGAAAAGTACACCGCTGAGGACTGGGACGGCTTCAAGGAACTCCTTCAGGCTTCAAACATCCAGGATAAGGACGTAATCCTCCGCGTACTCTCTATGTACGAAGATCCCGAAGAACGCGAAAAGCAAATCCGCAACCTCTCTGCAGGTTACAAGGAACTCGCTGACGAAATTCTTCCCGAACTCCGTCGCGCTCGCCTCACCATCAACTACAACCTCATTGGCCGCACCGATGACGAAATCAAGCAGCAGTACAAGGCTGACGCTAAGGAACTCTCTGTAGAAGAACTCCTTTACGCTGCTACCCTCACCAACGATGCCAACGAGAAGAAGGATATCTACACCACTACTACCAAGCAGTATCCCGAGGATTACCGCGCTTACAACAACCTCGCTAGCCTCGCTTACCAGGATGGCGACCTCGCTGCTGCCAAGAACTACCTGGCACAGGCTGCTGCCAAGAAGGGCGACGCTGCTGAAGTTAACGCTAACCGCGCATTCGTAGCTATGGCCGAAGGTAACTATGACGAAGCTCAGAACTACCTCTCTAAGGCTACTGCTGCTAAGAACTACAACGAACTCCTCGGTAACCTCCAGGTAGCTCAGGGCAACTACGCTCAGGCTGCTCAGAGCCTCCAGGGCGTGAAGACCAACTCGGCTGCTTTGGCACAGATCCTCAACAAGGACTACACCGCTGCTGCTTCTACGCTCAGCCAGGTTGCTAAGCCCAACGCTACTACCAGCTACCTCAAGGCCATCGTTTCTGCCCGCACCGGTCAGAACGCAGCTGTTATCTCGAACCTCAAGGATGCCATCGCTAAGGATGCCAACCTCAAGGCTCGTGCCGCTAAGGACCTCGAATTCGTAGCCCTCTTCAACGACGCTAACTTCCAGAGCCTCGTAAAGTAATTTAAGCACGCTATCATTCGCCCCACGCCTTTGCGTCGAGGCTGGATGCATTCATAGCTTTATGCATAAAGCCAATGTACAAGCCATTTAAAACGACTTGTTGCATTGGCTTTTTTTGTTTTTCTATCCGAGATATTTCCGTTTTTGCAGGTTATGAATACTTTCTCAGATACGCAAAAAACATTGCGTTGTAAAGAGTCCGTGTAAAAACGCAACAACGCGTGCGTGTTTCAGACAGGCCTACCTGCCTTACTTTCTTTTGT
>FR901733.1:1170-8029 GCA_000437675.1 Prevotella sp. CAG:891 | reverse complement strand
CGATGAGAGCTGGCTCTCAAAAGCTATGCTGAGGTGTAGCCTGACTTCGCGAATGCAAAGATACAACCTCAATCCTCCGAAATCCCAATTTTTTGCTCCCTAATATCGCACCTCGAAAGTTTTCCACACCCTCAAAGGCGCATTCAGTCCTTTATTTAACGGCATTCCGGCACATTTTCCACATATCGAAAAAAGTGAAATAGGAATATAACATTATGTCCCAAATAGTTTACCAAAATATTCGGAGCAAAGGCATTTACGCCCTACCGAATAAGGTTCATCAGTTAATCAAACTGCATCGTAACAGCACCATTCCCGAAGTTCACTCCTACAGTCAAAGCACGACAACCATGCTTGCAGGAGAGTAGAAAAACAAACAGGTGTTCGGCAATCATCAGCCCCATCGTTATCAATGGAGTCAATCATTGCTAAACACCTATTTGTCGGGCATTGAAGGAATATGCCCTACTTGTTCTTTTTGCCTTAATCGTTCTTTTCCTTAGCCAGTTTGTTGTAGCATAGGCGGCACAGCGGTTCGTATGATTCCTGTTCGCCGAGCAACACCCGGTTCTCGTCGTGGTTTGTGCGGTGCGACAAGTAAGCCAGGTTGCCACAATGCACACAAATGGCATGCACCTTCGTCACATCCTCGGCAATAGCCATGAGCGCAGGCATTGGGCCAAAGGGCACACCCTTGAAGTCCATGTCGAGTCCGGCAATGATAACGCGTTTACCGCTGTCGGCCAGTAATTGGCAAACATTGGGCAGTGCATCATCGAAAAATTGCGCCTCGTCGATGCCCACCACTTCGGCCTCGGAAGCCAGCGTTAAAATGCTCCATGCCGATGAAACCGGGGTAGAGGAGATGGAATTGGCATCGTGCGACACGACATCAGCTTCAGAATAGCGCGTGTCGATGGCCGGCTTGTAAATTTCGACGCGCTGACGGGCAATGCGGGCGCGCTTCAAGCGGCGGATGAGTTCTTCGGTTTTTCCCGAGAACATGGAGCCGCAAATCACTTCGATGCGACCTTGACGGTCGTTGTTGTGCTCTTGAAACATGGTTTTACAGAATTTAGGCTGATGGGGAAAGTGGGGCAGAGCCATCTGTTGCAAGTCCGTTGGCAAACAGCGGAAAGCCATAGGCACTGTCCCCGTTGGGGGTATTGAAAGCTAACGGGCGGATGATTTTCACAGAATAATCACCCGCCCGGATATTTTAATAAGAGTATGTGTCAGCATCTACTTCATTGAACGTAAATGTGAATCAGTTTACGTCGTTGAAGAAGCGACAGATGCAGCATTACAGTTCGCTCAAATCCACGAAGTGACCACGCTGACGGCGTTCCTCAATCATTTGCTTGAGTTTGCGCTGGCGGTCCTTAGCCACCCAGCGGCGGGCAAACACGTTCGGAATGGCCACACCCAGTGCAATACACAGAATGGTAATGCCCGAATTGATACCAAACTTCATGGCATTGGTCAGTTCGCCAACCACACCGTTCATTTCAATCAAGCCAATCAAGGCGCGATACATCAGTACACCCGGCACCATAGGAATAACGCTCGGAATGCTGATAACGTGGTTCGGAGCATGCACCCAGTGAACAGCCTTCACAGCGATGAGGCTGACCAGCGCACTACCTGCCAAGGAACCAATGGCCAGACCCATGTCAAGGCCAATGTTATTGTTCGAAGGGCCGAGGTTTACGAAGTTACGCGTACAAACGGCAATAATACCACCCACTGCCACTACCCAGAGCAAACGGCGCGGAATGTTGAAAATCATGGAGAAGCCCATGGCCGAAATGGCTGCTGCCGCTGCATAGCTGAAATAGCTGTTGTGCGGAATCATCGGTATAGAGTAGAACTGCGTCAGGTCGAATTCCGAAATTTTCAGGAAGAAAGCAATACCGAACGACATGGCAACCAGCATGAGGAAGGTATTGATGGCGCGTGTAAGTCCCACCTGAATGTAGTTGTCGAGCATGTCGTCCACAAAGTTGATGAGGGGTACACCCGGCACAATGAACAAGGCGCAAGCTAAAAGCGGATGCAGCGGAGTCGACGTCCAACTTTCGGGCAAATAAGTAGTAGCCCAGGCAATGGCCGTGCTGACAAAAGCCGCCGTAGCGATGCTCATGTAGTGGTTAATGCCGCGTTCGTTGAGCACGGCACGCAAGCGAAAGCCCAGCGCCGCAGCCAGTGCAGCATAAAAGAATGCCACCCAGTCGCAACCAAACTGAATACAGAATCCGCCACATGCAAACCCCGTACCGATAGCCACCTGCCAAGGCGTGTAGTTACGCGGCCGGCTGGCAATTTCTTCAAGTTCGCGTTCGTAATCCTCGATGCTGTAGTCCTCGCGGATGGCTCGCCAACTCAGTTTACTGATGGCCGAAATGGCAGTCATGTTGACACCGTGCTTTTCGCAGCGTTGGAATTTCGAGAACGAGTGTTCGTCGTCGCTCAAGTTCACCATCAGCATGTTAAACTGCACATAAATATGCAGATGCTCTTCGGGCAGTCCGAGAAATGCCGCCGTACGTTTCATGTTGCGCATAATGCGGTTCGTGTCGGCTGCGCTTTCCACTAGTAGCTGGCCTGTTCTGAGCAACAGGTCGAGTTTGCGCCGAATGATTTGTTCGTGCGTCTGTACGTTAGTTCCAGTCATGTGTATAGTTTGTTGTAGTGTATTTACAAAGAACGGAGTCGCTTCTTGGTTCTGGTGTGCAAAATTACAAAAAAAGTTGAAAATAATGTCCTCTTCCGCTCCGCAGTCTTACAGATAAAGGAATTTCAGCAGAGCGAGTAGGGCAATAGCATACGACATCAGTCCCAAATCCTTCCATTTGCCGCAACCCACAGCTATCACCACGTAAGTGAGGAAGCCAAGCAGAATGCCGTTGGCAATGGAGTTTGTAAAAGGCATCATAATGACGCAGATAAAGCAAGGCACAGCCGTGCGGTAGTTTGTAAAGTCGATGCGGCTGATACCCGCCGTCATCATCAGGCCCACCAGCACCAGTACCGAGGCCGTGGCCTGTGGCGGAATCATCATGAACAGGGGAGCAAAGAATAGCGCCAGCACAAAGCAGATTACCGCCGTAAACGAAGTCAGACCGCTGCGGCCGCCCGCACTGATGCCCGAGGCACTTTCAACAAAGGTAGTTACCGTTGAACTGCCAATCATCGCCCCCAGCGTAGTGCCGATGGCATCGGCCATGAACGCTTTGTTCATGTTGCGAATGTTGCCCTTTTCGTCCACCATGCCTGCGCGCTGGCTCACCCCGATAACCGTGCCGATGGTGTCGAACATATCGGTAAAGAGCAGCGTGACTACACAGATAAACATGTCGATGCTCAATATTTCGCCCCACTGAAACTGCATGAAAATCGGAGCGATTGAAGGAGGCATACTCACAATGCCGTTGAACGAGGTAACACCCAGCGGAATGCCCACAAGCGCAGTGAGCAAAATGCCCAGCAAAAAAGCACCGCTTACGTTTTTAACCAGCAGCACCGAAGTGATGATGAGTCCGATAATCGTCAGTCCCACCCCCGGTGTGCTCAGGTCGCCCAGCGTAATGAGCGTGGCGGGGTTATCCACAATTACGCCGCCGCTTTTCAGTCCCAGAAAAGCCAGGAACAGGCCGATGCCGGCCGAAATGGCATGGTGCATCACCGATGGCACCGTGTCAACCAGTTTTTGTCGTAGGCCCGTAATGGTGAAAAGTATGAAGAGCAGTCCTTCGAGAAATACTGCCGTCAGTGCAAACTGCCACGAGTAGCCCATGAGCAGCACAATGGTATAGGCAAAGAAGGCATTGAGCCCCATGCCCGGTGCCAGCACAAAAGGCAGTTTGGCATAAACAGCCATGATGAGAGTAGCGATGATAGCCGACAGGGCCGTAGTGGTGAACAATGCGCCATAGTCCATGCCCGTTTCTGCCAGGATAGCCGGGTTCACGGCCAGGATGTAAGCCAGGGTGAAAAAGGTGGTGAGTCCACCGATAATTTCTTTTTTAACCGTCATGGTTTGCGGGTCGAAGCCAAACAAACGATGCAGCCATGAAGTGGTTGAGGGTTTCATAAGTAGTAAATGCCGTGCAATTTTCGAGATGTTCAAAAAAAGAAGGGCCGTCAGCACCATGTGGTGCGACAGCCCTCTTTAATTTTTTTTAGTAGGGTTCTACTAAGCATTAAGCTTCAGCTTCAGCGTGGGGAGTAACGGTAACAACGCTGTGATCGCGCTGTCCGCGGTGGAATGAAACCACACCGTCAACCAATGCGAAGAGCGTGTGGTCCTTACCCATACCCACATTCTTACCGGGGTAGTGAACCGTACCGCGCTGACGCACGATAATGTTACCGGCCACGCAATTTTGGCCACCCCAAATCTTAACGCCTAATCTTTGTGAAGCCGATTCACGGCCGTTCTTAGAACTACCTACACCTTTTTTGTGTGCCATTTTCTTCTAAACTTTTTAGGATTAAGCAATTACGTTTTTAATAGTCACTTCAGTGAACTGCTGGCGATGGCCATTCAGTTTACGGTAGCCTTTGCGACGCTTCTTGTGGAAAACGAGCACCTTGTCGCCCTTAACCAGCGGAGAAAGAACTTCGCATACAACCTTGGCACCTTCTACAGTAGGAGCGCCAACTTTTACTTCACCGTTGTTGTCAACCAACAACACGTTTTCAAATTCAACAGTCTGGCCACCTTCGGCACCGCAGATGTGATTTACAAAGAGCTTCTTGCCCTCTTCTGCTTTGAACTGCTGACCGTTAATCTCTACGATTGCGTACATTATGATATATAATTGTAAAACGGGTTTTTCCGGGAGGCGAACTGCACTCACAGTTACTTGTTTTGGCCCCGTCGGACTCTAAATCGGCTGCAAAATTACGCTTTTTTTCTTACATGGCTCCGTAAAACGCCTTTTTTTATTGCGTAAATCGCTGTTTTTCTGCAGTTTTAACTTATTCTCTGTGTTTCGTTACCTCCTAAACGCGCTGATTCGTTACTTTTGCAGTGCGGCTGTCGTCAGTAGGCAGTCCGATTCTCATACATTGTTAAACCTGTCATAAGATATGAAACGAAATACCCTTGCAGCCTTGTTGTTGTCGCTCACAGCCACTGTGGCTCCGGCGCAGAACGTACAACAAATACATAGCGATTACGAAGCACGCCAAGCCGAATTGGTGACGGCCGTGTCGCCCGATGTGTGGCAAACACTTGCCGCAGACGAGGAAACGCGACGCGCCCTGGAATTCCTGTATGCCTACATGCCCTGGCCCGATGTAGCCGACTACAGTCCGGCGTATCACCGCGCCCAAACCGAGTGCGCCCTGCGTGCACGCCGCGAAATGCCCTGGGGCAAAACAGTGCCTGAACGCGAATGGCTCCACTTTGTGCTACCCGTGCGTGTGAACAACGAAAATCTCGATACCTTCCGCACCACTTGCTACGAAGAACTCAAAAAGCGCGTGGCCGGACTCACCATGGAGGAGGCGGTGAAGGAAGTGAACCACTGGTGCCATGAATACGTCACCTACAAGCCCTCAGACTCGCGCACCTCGTCGCCCCTGGCCTCGATGCGCACCGCCACAGGACGCTGCGGCGAGGAATCCACCTTTACCGTGTCGGCCCTGCGTGCCGTGGGCATTCCTGCGCGTCAGGTGTACACTCCGCGCTGGGCACATACCGACGACAATCACGCCTGGGTTGAGGCCTGGGTCGACGGTAAATGGTATTTTCTCGGGGCCTGCGAACCCGAACCCGTGCTGAACCTGGGATGGTTCAACCAGCCTGCCTCGCGCGGTATGCTCATGCACACCAAGGTGTTTGGCCGATACGACGGACCCGAGGATGTGATTGCACGCACCGATTGCTATACCGAAATCAACGTCACGGCCAACTATGCCCAAACAGCGCGTACCACTGTCACGGTGGTCGACGAAAAGGGACGCCCCGTACCCGGTGCGCAAGTGGATTTTAAAATATACAATTACGGCGAACTTTACACCGTGCAGCGCACCAAAGCCGATGCCCAAGGTCGTGCCTCGATTCTCACCGGGCTGGGCGACATGGTGGTGTGGGCTGCCCACGAGGGCCGTTATGGTTTTGCGCAGTTCACTGCCGGAAAGGCACCGCAGCTCAACCTGAAACTCACGCATCGCGCCGGCGACACCTTTACCACGACGCTCAACCTTGTTCCGCCACGTGGCCACAACAACCTGCCCGACGTTTCGCCTGCCATGGCCGAACGCAACCGCCGCCGCATGGCCCACGAGGATTCCATCCGCACCGCCTACGTTCACACCTTTGCCGACTCCACTCGCACAGCCGAACTTTGCAGCCGCTTGAAGCTCGACTTTGCCCGTGTGCGCCCTTTGACCGTGAAATCGTGTGGCAACTGGCAAACGCTTTTTGATTTGCTCAAAGCCCGTCCGGACAACACCACGCTGCGCCTGCTCGAAACCCTCACCGACAAGGACTTGCGCGACTTCAGTCTGCCCGTCATCCTCGACCACCTGAAACACCTGCCTGCCGTCAAGGGGCAGCTTTCGCCAGCTCAGCAAGCATTTGTATATAAATATGTATATGCTCCGCGCATTGCCAACGAAATGCTGTCGGCCTGGCGCAGTTGTTTTGCTTCACCCGGACACGAAATGGCCAAAGTGGCGCAGCAGGGTGGGGTGCAGCTGGCAGCATGGATTGAAAAGCACATTACCGACAATGCCGCTCGCAATCCGTTGAGCTACACGCTGTCGCCCGAACGTGCATGGGCCACGCACCGTGCCGATGCCCGTAACCGCGGATTGCTGTTTGTGGCTGTGTGTCGTGCACAGGGCA
>FR901733.1:0-1148 GCA_000437675.1 Prevotella sp. CAG:891 | reverse complement strand
AGGGCATTCCTGCTCGCATCGATGAGGTGACGGGTCAGGTGCAGTTTGTGGCCACGAACGGCACCATGCCTACGGAGCAAACGGCGCAGTGGCAAACTGTGAAATTCGGTGTTGAGGCCGAGCAGACACCGCAAAGCGCACAGGCTACACTGAAACTGTCGTACACACCGCGCCGATACATGGAAAATCCCACCTATTATACGCACTTCACGCTCAGCCGCATGGACGAGGGTATGCCTTCGCTGCTCAACTATCCCGAGGGCCATACGTGGCAGTCGGCTTTTGCACCGGGCACATCGGTGGCACCCGGCAATTACCTGCTCACTTCGGGCACTCGCATGGCCGACGGGGCTGTGTTGGCTCAGCTGCAAGTGTTCAGCGTGGGCAAAGGGGGACACACCGAGCAACTGGTGATGCGCGAGGACAAGCAGGGCGTACAGGTAATTGGTAATTTCAATGCCGAAAACCGCTACTTCGACGTGAAAGCCGGTGCTGTGAAGTCCATTCTCAGCACCACCGGACGCGGCTACTATGTAACGGGACTGATTCGGGCCAATCACGAACCTACGAACCACATTTTGCACGACATCGAAAAAATGCGCTCTGAACTCGAAGCCTGGGGCCGTCCCATTGTGCTGCTCTTCCCTACACAGGACGAGTACGACCGCTTCCAGAAGAACCGTGCCGAATTTACCAACCTGCCCTCGACGCTCAGTTTCGGCATCGACACTGAAGGACAGGTGCAAGCCGATCTTTTCGGCAGCGGCCTGACGCAGTCGAAGGAGTTGCCCCTCGTGGTTATTGCCGACACGTTCAACCGCGTGGTGTTCAGTTCGCAGGGCTACACCATTGGGCTGGGCGAACGCATTCAGCAAACGGTGGGCAAACTGAACTAAGTCCGTCATTGGTTGTCGAATCATTTGCATGAAGCAGGTGTTCAAAATAATTTTTACATTTGAGCACCTGCTTACAGCCTGCCCCGTGTGCATTCCGTTGCGTTGAGAAGGGAGAAATCGCAATAGCCACGATCTGCAACGACTACAGAATGAGGTGGAACGGGGATATCCAAAGCACCCCTGTTGTCACCGCATTTACCATCGGTAATATTTACGAATTCAGGAAGAAGGCTGTCATAATCAAGCAATGTA
>FR901732.1 GCA_000437675.1 Prevotella sp. CAG:891 | reverse complement strand
AGATACAACATGCACAACCCGAAATCCAAATTTTTTAACCGCCTAATATCGCACCTCGAAAGTTTTCTACACCTCCGAATGGGCATTCAGCCCTTTATCTAAGGGCATTCCGGTTCATTTTTCACACGCGAAAAAAAATGAAATCGGGATATAACTTTTTATCTCATGCCGATTATCAAAACGTACGAAACACCAACGTTTCGTCTCTCCCCAATGCTGCAGCCCCACACCTTTTTGCTACTGATTCATCTTTTCGCCTTGAATCGAATCAAAAAGCCGATGGTAAGAATTTGGTTTTATTTAGAAATGTGTTAAACCCAAGGAACTGCATACGCGTTAATAGCAATCGGAGCTATGTCTGAATCCCTCTGATTTATTGGGTAAGCCGTACGCCCTTCCCTCCAACCTTCAGCCACTTTACACATACAAAAAAAGAACTTCTTCTTTCAACAAATGCGTTTCAAAGAAGAAGTTCCTTTGGGTAGAATCTGGAGTGTCAGCCTTCTTAACAAGAGCTATCAAGCCTGCTTGAGTTCCTGAATGTCGACTATTTTATTGACAATAGCGTAAATAGTTAATCCTGCGACGGAGTGAATATTGAGTTTGCGTGCAATGTTTTTGCGATGCGTCAGCACGGTATTCAGCGAAATAAACAACTGCGAAGCTATTTCCTTGTTCGACAAACCGCAAACAACCCAACGCACAATTTCGCGTTCACGCTCAGAAAGTGTCCCTTTATCGGCTTCGGTTGCAGTTTCTTCCTGAATCGGCTCTGTCATCGACACTTTTTCTTCTAAGATTTCAACAGCCGGTACAAAAATATCGTCCTCGACCTGACAGTGCAGACGTAAATCTTTTTCGCAATTGAATATGTCGTAAAGTACGTTATGCAATAACTCTACTTTTTCGGTGGGTGCATAGTACTTAATAATAATGTTCTTCAATTCCTGCAATTTGGCATCAATGCTGCCATGTCCGCGCGCAAACTGTGAAATGGAATACTCCGGCAAGCGGCGTCCTTTCAGCAGTTCGTCAACATAGCCAAAGACCTTGCGATTTTCGTGCGTCATGTGTTTACGCACCTCGCCCATATAATCATCGTAGAACTTTAAAATGAGATATGAAACCTCGCCCGGCTGTGAACAATCGAGCGCTTCAATGAGTTTGCGACGAATAGCAGGCAGCTGAAAATCGAGAAAATAAGTATGCGCCTGTTCCAAATAAGCTGTTAAACACTTTACTGAAACCTTTTCCAAACTGTCAGCTGCACCGCGCGCACCGCGTTTCATAAAATTGGCCACAACCAGAAAAGTAAACGTATCAACCCCATGCGCTTCGCACATCTGACGCACGGTTTGATCTCCCACCCCTAAAGGCAAACCAAAGCGAGCCATCATTTGCAACAAGGTGGGTTCGTCGCAAATTACATCGCTGATATGGTCTGTTTCCTTATAACTTGAATTATATAGCATAGTGCTGCAAATTTAATGTTTTCCCGTTAAGTAAACAATGCCTATTTATGGGGATATATGTACAATTTGAAAAAATTGTCGCACTCCCTCAGCACAAAACAACTACCCACTTTTAATTATTTCATCAATCAGGCAGTGAAATTTATTCTACTCAAATACACCGCGTCCAAAAGCTTTGTACTACCTTCGCAGTTTCAAGCTGATATTTAACTATTCGTTATGATCGTTTTCACTTCAGCCATCAAACGTGTTTCGTTTGTGTTGCTGGCACTTTTGGCAGCAATCATGGCATTGACCACTTTTACCGAACATTGGGGATGTGACCGATGGAATGCCAATGCTGTATATCATTCCACTTGGTTTGCCATATTATGGGGATGCACCGCCCTGTCTGGCATCGTGGGGCTGTCTTGTTCCTGTCCCATACGCACATGGACAGAATTTATCAAACGCGCTCACCTATGGTTGCTACATGCCTCCTTTGTGCTGATTCTTTGCGGTGCGGGACTGACCGCCCTTACGGCGAAAAGCGGACGGATACATTTGCGAACCGGCATTACAGAACGCGCGTATATTCCCGATGGGCATGCGCTTTACGAACCCGCAAGTCTGCCCTTTGCCATCCGTCTCAAACAGTTTACGGTGAATTATCATCCCGGCACGCACTCAGCCAGCAACTATGTGAGCAAATTGTGCGTCAATAACCAATACGAAGTAAGTGTAAGCATGAACCGGGTGGCTACGATTGAAGGATGGCGCTTTTACCAACAATCGTTCGATGCCGACGGACTGGGTACCATTCTTTCAGTACAGCGCGATACCCTGGGACTGCCTGTTACTTACTGCGGCTACACGCTGCTCTTCATTGCGTTCGTTTGGTTGCTACTGACACCACATGGCGGATTCAGAAAAAGTTTGCGGAAACTTCGCACAGTCCTGTCATTTCTCTTGCTCATATCGCTGCCAGCCTCATCCCATGCTGCTTCATCCGCAAAGATATCGTGTCCGCGCACACTTTCAACGGCCCAAGCCGATGCTTTCGGCCGGTTGTTCGTGGCATACAACGGACGCATTTGCCCCATAGAAACAGTGGCCAATGATTTTTGCTTGAAACTGACGGGACGAACAAGTTATAAAAGTTTTTCAGCCGAACAGGTGCTGTGCGGCTGCATTTTCTGGCCTGAGGACTGGAAAGAACAGCCCATCCTACACATCAAGCAAAAGGATTTGTACCAGGCACTGAATATGGGGGAATATGCCTCGGTTAACCAACTAATCAACCCTCAAAACCGTTTGCTTCCTTACCTCAACGAAAATGATGCAAAAGGACGTCGGGCCGCCGAAATCAACGAACTGATTCAACTGATTAACGCGCTGCAAAACGATGAATTTCTGTCTGTTTTTCCCGTAAATGCCCAACGTACCATTTGGATAAACAGTGCCGACAGCCTGCCCGATACGTATGCCATCAGCAATGCTGACCGTGCTTTTATTAAACACATTTTCGGCCAAATGCGCACTGCGGCACAGAGCAACGACACTGTAACCTTTATGCGGTGTTTGAATCAAATTGCAGCTTATCAGCAACATGCTGGGCATGACACTTTGCCTTCGGTTACCAGGCGAAAGGCTGAACATCTATATAATTGCTGCATTGATTTACCAACCATATTGTCGCGAGGTTTCCTGCTACTTGGATTTATCTGTTTCTTTACATCACTACGCACGTATGGGGCTACACTCCGCAAATGGCTGTTGGCAACTGGCAATTTAGGGTTTGTACTGCTCACGGCCTATCTATTGCTGCGCAGTTATGTATCAGGAAGAGCTCCGGTGGGTAACGGCCATGAAACCATGCTTTTAGCTGCCTGGATTTCACTGGGCTCTGGTATTCTTCTGCCGTTTTGCCGTACAGGTTTCCCGATACTCCGCAGTTTGCCTTACATAGCATCCGGTTTCTTTTTATTGGTCGCTTCGCTCAGTCAGTCGGGATCGGCCATTTCAGAGTTAATGCCAGTGCTTCAATCTCCATTGCTCAGTCTGCATGTCAGCCTCATCATGTTGGCCTATGCCCTCCTCAGCCTGACCTTCCTGCTTTCGGTTCTGGCTTTGCTCTTTCCGTCGGAATCCACGACATGTCGGCTTTACACGCAAGTGTTGCTGTATCCGGCTTTGGCTTTACTGGCTGCGGGAATATTCATAGGAGCTATTTGGGCCAACAATTCGTGGGGACGCTATTGGGGATGGGATCCCAAGGAGGTTTGGGCACTCATTACTTTAATAGTATATGCTTTTCCGCTGCATTCGTTCAGTTTGCCATGGTTCCGCCGCAAACGCCCGTTCTTTGTTTATCTGTTACTGGCCTTCTCTACGGTACTGATGACTTACTTTGGCGTAAATTACCTGTTGGGCGGATTGCATTCGTATGCTTGATGCCATCCACTCTTTTTTTAAAAAAATAAGTTTCTGCTTACTGCCTGTATTGAAAGAAAATTCAAGCATTTTTTTGCTTAGCAAATGGTTTACATTAACTTTGCTATCGCGAAGTAGACCTATACTTGAACCTGACAACTGAAAACAAGTTTTCGCTGTCTGGTATAAGGTGAACACCGACATTACTGTCGCAAATGGGCATTACTCTTTAATGCCTTTCTTTACATCAAATTTAGAATATGCAAAATCTGAATAATCTGACAGCAGCTTATCATACATTGGGCTGCAAACTAAACTTTGCCGAAACTTCCTCGCTACGCGACATCATGGAGCGCGAAGGAGTGCGCACCATAGAAAAAGGTGAAAAGGCAGATATCTGCATTGTCAATACTTGCTCGGTTACTGACGTGGCTGACCATAAATGCCGACAAGCCATTCACCGATTTACGCGCGAGCATCCCGGAGCCTTTGTGGTTGTTATGGGATGCTATGCACAGTTGAAAGCTGATGAAATCAAAACCTTCGAGGGCGTTGATCTGGTGTTGGGCATGGAACAAAAAGGCGAGGTGGTACGATACATTGCTGAACGATTTAACCAAAAAAGAGCGTTAGACGGCGATGCTTGCCATGAAGCCATCAGTGTGCCGACGCACGAAATCAAAACTTTCGTTCCATCGTGTTCGCGAGGCGACCGTACGCGCTATTTCTTGAAAGTACAGGATGGCTGCAACTATTACTGTACCTACTGCACCATACCCATTGCCCGCGGTCGTTCGCGCAACGGAAGTATCGCGCAATTAGTGGAACAGGCCACACAAGTGGCTGCCGAGGGAGGTAAAGAAATTGTCATTACGGGTGTCAACACGGGCGACTTCGGCCGTTCAACGGGCGAAACTTTTATGGAGCTTATCCGTGCCCTCGATGCGGTTGAAGGCATTGAGCGTTACCGAATTTCGAGTATTGAACCGAATCTGCTGACAGACGAAATCATTGACTTCTGTGCCCAATCGCGTGCCTTCATGCCGCATTTCCACATTCCCTTACAGTCTGGTTCGGACGAGGTTCTGAAACTCATGCACCGCCATTACGATACGCAACTCTTTGCCCAGAAAATTAAACGCATCAAGGAAGTAATGCCTCATGCCTTTATCGGCGTAGACGTTATTGTGGGTATGCGTGGCGAGACTGACGAACTTTTCGAGGATTCTTATCACTTTATCGAAGGATTGGACATATCGCAGCTGCATGTGTTCAGTTACAGCGAACGACCAGGCACGAAAGCACTCCGCATTCCGCATGTAGTTTCACCGCAAACCAAACATGCTCGCAGCCAACGATTGCTGGCACTGTCGGAAGAAAAGCGTTTGGCACATTACAACAACTTTATCGGACAAGCACGCCCGGTACTGTGGGAACATGCCCGTAACGGTGAACCCATGCAGGGATTTACCGACAACTACATCCGCGTGGTGCAAACTGAAGGCATAGAGGCTGTCGACAACGAACTGCAAACCGTGAAACTCGGCGAACTGACGCCCAACAAAGATTGCTTGCAAGCACTTCTTTTTACTGACAAATAATCTCACCCTATCCAATGATTTCCACTGATAAAATTGCCGTAGTTATCCTTAACTGGAATGGTTGCGAAATGATGCGCCAATTCCTTCCATCGGTGGTAGCACATTCTGCCGACGAGGGTTTGGTTATTGTGGCCGACAATGGTTCGACCGACGATTCGCTAACCATGCTTGCGCAGGAATTTCCTTCGGTAGTATCGCTGAAGTTAAACGAAAACTTTGGTTTTGCCGAGGGCTACAACCAGGCTTTAAAGCAGATTGATGCGCCTTATTATTTGTTGCTTAACTCGGATGTTGAGGTAACGGAAGGTTGGTTGCGCCCTTTGCTCAACTACATGGAATCGAACCCCGAAGTGGCTGCATGTATGCCCAAGTTACTCAGCCAAAAAAATAAAGAAAGTTTTGAATATGCCGGTGCTGCCGGGGGATTTATCGACCGCTATGGCTACCCTTACTGCCGCGGACGCATCTTTGCCGATGTTGAAACCGACAACGGACAGTACGAAAGCATTTGTCCGGTGTTCTGGGCAACGGGTGCGGCTTTGATGATTCGCCAAACCGATTGGAAAAACAGCGGCGGACTTGACAAAAGATTCTTTGCACACATGGAGGAAATAGACCTTTGCTGGCGACTGCGTGCCCGCGGACGCCAAATCGTTTGTATTCCTGAAAGCATTGCCTACCATGTGGGCGGAGGTACACTCGATGCCGGAAATCCAAGAAAAACTTTTTTGAATTTCCGCAATAATCTTTTCATGCTCTATAAAAACCTGCCAACCGACGAACTTGGCCCGGTTATGCGCTGGCGTGCTTTGCTCGACGGAGTAGCTGCGCTGAAATTTTTGCTTGCATTCGATTGGGCAAACTTCAAGGCTGTGCTGCGTGCCCGACGTGAATACCACAAAGCGCGTTCGCAATTCAAAGCCGACCGCGAACACAATTTGCGTTTGGCTGTTGCCGACGGCAAGCACATTCCGGAACGCACCCAGCAAAGCATTTTGTGGCAATATTACGCCAAAGGCAAAAAGCATTTCAGCCAGCTGGATAAAATCAGCTAACCGAATAAACCATGCTAATGGCATCCGTGTTTTCATCCTTTTTGAATTATTCCATAATCCGCAGGTTTATCGGCTAATTCATCACCGGTACTTCATCTTCTCACTTTCCGACAATCACAAACCGAAATATACTTTTCCACCCCATGCCTGCTTTATACCTTATTCCCGTAACCTTGGGCGAAACCCCACTCGACCAGGTATTACCATCTCACAACAGCGAGGTGATTCGCAGCATCCGTCATTTTATTGTAGAAGAAATACGCACTGCTCGCCGTTTTCTAAAACAGGTTGATCGCGACATCGACATCGACAGCCTAACCTTCTACCCCATGGGTAAACATGCTGATGCGGCCCTGTTTAATCAATACTTGGAACCGCTGCGCCAAGGCGAAAGTGTGGGAGTCATCAGCGAAGCCGGTTGTCCGGCCGTAGCCGATCCGGGAGCAGATGTGGTAGCCACAGCCCAACGGCAGGGTTTAAAAGTTGTACCGCTCGTAGGTCCGTCTTCCATTCCGTTGGCCGTGATGGGCTCAGGCTTCAACGGACAGAGTTTTGCCTTCAACGGCTACCTACCCATTCATCCTTCCGACCGCGCCAAACGTCTGAAACAATTAGAAAGCCGCTCGGCAGCCGAACAGCAAACGCAGTTGTTTATTGAAACGCCCTACCGCAATGCTAAAATGATTGCCGACATTCTCAGCGTGTGCCAACCGCGAACCCGCCTTTGTATAGCTTCCGGACTCACCACCGAAAACGAATACTTACGCACGCTCACCATCAAGGAATGGAAACAGCAACCTTTGCCTGATTTGGGCAAAACGCCTACCATCTTTGCGATTTATGCCCGCTAAACCTATATAAAATACGGGGTTAGTAGAAAATGAATTGTATTCATCATTCTACTAACCCCGTATTTTTTTATGAAGTCGTCTGAACTCTTATAAAATTCAAGATTTGCCTTAATTTTTGAGTATCCATCCCATCTACCCCATTCTTTTATATCA
>FR901731.1:17105-20446 GCA_000437675.1 Prevotella sp. CAG:891 | reverse complement strand
GCTCTGCTTTCGGTTTGCACTAACTTTGCACCTACAACAAAAAAGTGAAACATTTTACTCCAATAGCATATTCAAAATATAAGATAATACTACAATGATGACGGCTAACGAAATCCGCGACTCATACAAAAAATTCTTTGAGTCGAAAGGTCATGCCATTGTGCCTTCTGCACCGATGGTTATTAAGGACGACCCCACTCTGATGTTTACCAACGCTGGTATGAACCAGTGGAAAGATATTATTCTCGGTCAACGCGATCCCGAACCGCGCCGACGCGCCGACTCGCAAAAGTGCTTGCGCGTGAGCGGTAAACACAACGACTTGGAAGAGGTGGGACACGACACCTATCACCACACCATGTTCGAAATGTTGGGCAACTGGAGCTTTGGCGACTACTTTAAAGAAAAAGCCATTGACTATGCCTGGGAATATCTGGTAGATGTACTGAAACTCAACCCCAACGACCTTTACGCCACGGTGTTCGAAGGTTCGGACGAAGAAGGCTTGGAACGCGACAACGAAGCTGCCAGCATTTGGCTCAAACACTTGCCCGCTGACCACATCATCAATGGTAACAAGCACGATAACTTCTGGGAAATGGGCGATACCGGTCCGTGCGGACCTTGCTCTGAAATTCACCTCGATAGCCGCTCAGCTGAGGAAAAGGCTGCTAAGCCCGGCCGCGAACTGGTGAATCAGGACGACCCCCAGGTGATTGAAATATGGAACATCGTGTTTATGCAGTTCAACCGCAAAGCCAACGGTTCACTCGAACCGCTGAGCATGAACGTCATCGACACGGGTATGGGCTTCGAACGCCTGGTACGCGCCATCCAGGGCAAACAGTCGAACTACGACACCGACGTGTTCCAACCCATCATCAAGCAAATCGGCCAGCTCTCGGGCTTTACTTACGGACAGGACGAAAAGGTCGATGTGGCCATGCGCGTCATTGCCGACCACTTGCGCGCCATCGCCTTCTCGATTGCCGACGGTCAGCTCCCTTCGAATGCCAAGGCCGGCTACGTAATCCGCCGCATTCTGCGCCGTGCCGTGCGCTATGCCTACACCTTCCTCGGTCAGCGCGAAGCCTTCCTTTGCAAACTTGTGCCGACGCTCGTGCATGAAATGGGCGACGCTTATCCCGAACTCAAGGCACAGCAGGTGCTCATTGGCCGCGTTATGCAGGAGGAAGAAGAAAGCTTCCTGCGCACCCTGTCGACGGGTATCAACTTGCTCGAAAACGTGGTGGAGCAAACCCGCAAGGAGGGTAAAACGGTGATTGATGGCGAAAAGGCATTCACGCTGTTCGATACCTACGGCTTCCCCCTCGACCTCACCGAACTCATCTGCCACGAACACGGCATGACCATCGATCAGGACAAGTTCAACGCCGAAATGCAGAAGCAGAAGGAGCGCGCACGCAATGCTGCTGCCGTCGAAACCGACGACTGGGTGATTTTGGCCGAAGGCGAAACGGAATTCGTGGGCTGGGACTTCACCGAAACCGACTGCCGCATTTTGCGCTACCGCCGTGTGCAGCAGAAAAAGCAGACTTACTTTGAACTCGTACTCGACAAATCGCCTTTCTATGCCGAAATGGGTGGTCAGGTAGGCGACAGCGGTGTACTGAAAAACGACAACGAAACGGTTGAAATCTTCGACACCAAGCGCGAAAACAACCTGCCCATTCACCTCACCAAAAAACTGCCTGCTCAGCCCGAAGCTGCATTCCGCGCTGTGGTCAACGAAAAGGCACGCCGCGGCAGCGAGGCGAACCACACGGCTACGCACTTGCTCGACCAGGCTCTGCGCGAAGTGCTTGGCACCCACGTTGAACAAAAGGGTTCGCTCGTAACGGCCGACTACCTGCGCTTCGACTTCTCGCACTTCCAGAAGGTTACGCCCGAGGAACTGCGTCAGGTGGAACGCATTGTCAACAGCCGCATCCGTCAGGACATTCCCTTGCAGGACCACCGCGACCTCCCCATGGACGAGGCCAAGAAACTCGGTGCCATTGCCCTCTTCGGCGAAAAGTATGGCGACCGCGTGCGTGTGGTACAGTTCGACAAGAGCGTGGAATTCTGCGGTGGTTGCCATGTCAAGAGCACGGGCCGCATCGGTATGTTCCGCATCGTGTCTGAAAGCAGCGTGGCTGCCGGTGTGCGCCGTATCGAGGCCATCACGGGCGAAGCTGCTGAAGAGAGCGTTTACGCCATGGAAAACATGCTGAACGACCTCAAGGGCTTCTTCAACAATGCCAAGGACCTTACGGCGGCTATCCGCAAGACCATCGACGAGAACGACGGCCTCAAAAAGCAGGTAGATGCTTACGTCAAGGAGCGTTTGGCTACGTTGCGCGACAAACTCGTCAATAGTGCCACCGAGCAGGCCGGTGTGCGTTTGGTGCAAACCGTCATCCCGACGTCGGTAGCACCCGATGCTGTGAAGGACCTTGCTTTCCAAATTTCGAACATCTTGCCCGAGAACACCCTCGTGGTGATTGGCTCTACGCACGAAGGCAAACCGCTGCTCACGGTGATGATTAGCAAGGACCTCGTGGCCGGCCGTCAGCTCAACGCCGGTACTTTGGTTCGCGAAGCCGCCAAACTCATCAAGGGTGGCGGTGGCGGTGCTCCCCACTTTGCTACGGCAGGTGGTAAGGATGCTGCCGAACTCGAAGCTGCCGTGAAGAAGGTAGTCGAATTGGCACTCAACTAACACTGCATTTAAAGTAGGCGCTGAAAAGCATGATATAGAATACCTACTTATAGAGACTCGCACTTCAAACTGTAAAGGACTGCTCTGCACCATCAAGCAGAACAGTCCTTTACCTTTCACATAAAGCAGGCGTTGACCGTGTGCACCCCTTTGCAAAGTGCCTCGGCATACAGTGATTATTGCCTAATTTTCAGCACCTGCTTCACACAATCACATCAGCTTATGAAACTCACCACTATCGAAACCCTGGCAAAGGAAAATGTCTTTGAAATCATTGGTAAGGAATGGATGCTCATCACGGCCGGCACGCCCGAGCGTTTCAACATGATGACAGCCTCATGGGGCGGACTGGGTTATCTTTGGAACAAGCCCGTAGCCTTCCTTTTCGTGCGTCCCGAACGTTTTACCTACCCGTTTATTGAGGAAAACGATCACCTGACGCTCACCTTCTTCGGCCACAGTCCCGAAATGCGTCGCGTGGTAAACCTTTGCGGTACGGTATCGGGCCGCACCCACGACAAACTGAAGGAAACCGGCCTCACCCCCGTCGCCACCGAACACGGCGCCGTAAGTTTTGCTGAGGCCCGCCTCACCGTGGAATGCCGCAAACTGTTCCGCT
>FR901731.1:2323-17074 GCA_000437675.1 Prevotella sp. CAG:891 | reverse complement strand
GCCTCGGACAGGAAAGCCGCCGACTTCATCGCCCAGGAATGCCTCAACCGCTGGTACAGCGACAAACCCGGCGGCTCGTTCCACGCCGTGTATGTGGTAGAAATCGAAAACGTCTACGAACAGTAACCCTTGCTAAGTAGGTGTTCAAAATTATTTTTACATTTATAAAAAATAACGCTCCCCAATCGTTTGCTGGAACGACTGGGGAGCGTTTTCCGTGAACAAGTGGGCGGAGTGAAAAATGAGAATCACAAGGCTAATTTGATACATTCGGAATTTAAGCAGACCTACTTATCGCTGCAATATTTCAGGTTTTTCAAAGCGCCCCCCCGTTTTTTCATAAATTCTGTGTAATATTGCATTTACAGTAATTTCTTTAACACCAACTTGTAAGAGTGATGCAATATCCTTTAATCTCAGAATACATAGAAGCTATTCGTTTGGCGGCAGACAACTTCGACAAGCTCAGCCATCTTCAGCCGGTGCTCGATGGAAACGGAACTCCCATGATGTCGAGCGGAAACTTTGCGGTGGTTTTCAAGATGCACGATCCGCAAGCGCATAAGGACGTGGCCGTGAAGTGCTTTTTGAAAGAGCAGGAAGGACGCGCCGAGAGCTACCAACTCATAGCGCAGGAATTAGCCTATACCTCCAGTAGCTTTTTGACCCCTTTCCGCTACTTGGATAAGGAACTCTTTGTGGAATCACAATCTACCAACGACGAGGAATTTCCCGTGGTACTGATGGATTGGGTTGAAGGCGAAACCCTGGACCGCTATATCCAGTCGCATCTTGCCGACCCGAACGCCCTGCGCCTCCTGGCCTTTCAATTCAGCCGCTTGGCCTCGTGGCTTCTATCTCAGCCTTTTGCTCACGGCGACTTGAAGCCCGACAATATTTTGGTACGTTCCGATGGTACGCTGACACTCGTTGACTACGATGGCATGTTTGTTCCGGCCATGGAAGGTACTGCTGCGCGCGAATTAGGCAGTCCCGACTTTCGTCACCCCCTGCGCACGGCCGAACGCTTCAACGAACACATCGACGATTTTCCCCTCGCTGTCATTCTGCTTTCGCTCAAAGCCCTCAGTCTCTCTCCCTCGCTGTGGAACACCTACGGAGCCTCCGACCGCCTGCTCTTTTCAGCCACCGACTACCGTGACCTCTCGTACTGCGCACTGCTGCAAGCCTTTCCTCCCCTCTTTACCGACTCCGAACTCACCCGCCTCTATGCCCTCTTCCTACTGGCTCACAGCGAAGAAGGTCTCAGCAACGTATCCTTCCGTTTGCTGAATTTGAAGTATCCGGAGTTGGTGGAAGAAGAAGTGCTTTCGACTGAAGTGACTGATGAGGATAGAGCAGAAGGGGTAAAGGATGAGTTTGGCATTATATATAGTAAAGATGGGAAGAGATTATTGGAGGGAAATGAGACACTTACGGAATATACTGTGCGGAAAGGAACTCGGGTGATTTGTGATTATGCATTTTGGGGTTGTAACTCCTTAACCTCCCTCACTTTTCCCTCTAGTCTCCAATCGATAGGATATTGTGCATTTTACGGTTGTAGTTCCTTAACCTCCCTCACTTTGCCCTCTAGCCTCCAATCGATAGGAGATGGTGCATTTTGGGGTTGTAGTTCCTTAACCTCCCTCACTTTGCCCTCTAGCCTCCAATCGATAGAAGGTGGTGCATTTACAGGTTGTACTTCCTTACGCTCTGTAATTTGTAATCAATTCTACAAAGTGATAGGTCAGATGTTATTATCATCAGATGGAACCCAAGTTATTGCCTATCTTAACCTCCCTCACTTTACCCTCTAGCCTTCAATCGATAGGAGAAGAGGCATTTGATTATTGTAAATCCCTTTCCACCCTCTACATCCCCACAGGCACAGAAGCCCATTTTAAAAGCATCTTGCATGCAAAGTACCACAAATACCTAAAGCCCGTGAACTAACAATGATACACATAGCCTCGAAGCGAAAGAAGAAGGAAACCCTGCTGAAAGAGTTTCCCGGCGCAATTCTGGCCGACGTTACCAGTAAGGCCACAGACGGCCTGCGCCGACTCAGTCCCTTTTATCCCCATTACGACATACCCATACCATTTACCGAAGGCATGACAGCCACCTGCGTCGAAGCCATTTGGCAAGGACTGAAAGTGTTTGAAGGAGCAGATGTAGACATTAACCTGTTTCGGAACGACACCATGAAAAATATTAAACGAAGCGTACGCCGATTCGGTAGGCCGCTCGGACACCGCAAAGGCGTATATGGCAAGGAACTGTTGGGCTACATCGAAGCACGCAAGCAGATTTACCTGCCCACCTATCGGTGGATGCTTGAACATAAGGCCATGGACATCATTGAACGACTGCGACAAGCAAGCCAAACAAAAACGATTGTGCTGCTGGATTACAACACCTGCTGCGATGTGGACGACAGCAGCAAGCCCCTCTCGCATGCCTATTTGGTGAAAGCATACACCGAAGGGCTGTACCCTTTTGAAGATGTAGCCGGAACGGCACCTGCAGCCCCCCAAAACGGCTACCAGCAACTGAGTTTGTTCGACGACAATACATTACTACAATGACACAGAAAAATAATTGGAAAGCATATAAAGAGGTTATCGACAGCCATCATATCGACTGCCTGTATCACTTTACCGACCGCGAAAATCTGGAGTCGATTATTCAAAACGGCGGATTGTATTCGTGGGCCGATTGCGAAGAAAAAGGAATAACCATAGCCAAACCGGGCGGCAGCAGCACCTCGCGCAGCCTGGATTCGCGCGACAACTTGGAACATTACGTGAGAGTGAGTTTCGTTAAGCAGCATCCCATGATGTTTGTGGCCATGAATGACAACCGCATTTCGAACCCCGTCGTTTTAAAAATCGACCCCAAGGTAATTTGGCAGGAAGGCACCAAGTATGCCGACCGGAATGCCACCAAAAACGGCGCACGGGTTGGCAGCGGACTCGACGACTTGAAACAAATACATTTTGCAGCCGTTAAGGCCAACAAGCACTTTGACTTAGATGAAGACGAACAGCCCTTTTTTCAGGCAGAAGTGTTGGTGAAGCACTTTATCCCCTTGGAGTGCATTACGAACATTGGCAATTTTGGCATACCCATACCTACACAGCCAACCGCGCTACAAACCAAAGTGCCCTACACGGCACAAATTACGCGCAACACCCCTACGGCCTTTATCTTCCTGGTGGACCATTCGATAAGCATGCAAAAAAAGACCCAGCTCTTTGGCGAAGAAATGACGATGGCCGAAGCAGCTGCACGCATTGTGAACCGACAAATCAATGAGTTGGTGTCGCGCTGCATCAAACTGACCGACGTGCGGCATTATTACGACATAGCAGTGATTGGCTATGGCGAAGAAGCTTACAGCGGCTGGCAGGGAGCACTCGAAGGACGCGACTTCGTTTCGCCCGAAGAATTGCAGAATAATCCTTTCAAAAAAATTATCACCCGCGAGGAAAAACGCACCCGAAAGGGAGTGGTGGTGAAAGAGGTGGAAAAGGTGCAATGGGTGGAGGCACGACACGACGGAATATGGACGCGCATTCACACCGCTTTCGACCATGCGCACCGTTTGCTCACGGAATGGATGAAGCAACACAGCGAAAAGGACTGTTACCCCCCGACCATCATCAATATAACCGACGGAGAATTTAACGGTGCTTCGACGGAAAGCGTGATGCAACAGGCCAACGAACTGAAGTCGATGTTTACGAACGATGGCAACGTGATTTTGTTCAATATTCACTTTACTTCAAGCAAGTCGGCCGAAGAAGTGGCTTGCCCGATAGACATCGACGAGATGCGCGGCAATCCTTATGCAGAAACCCTGTTCAATATGTCCAGTTTATTGCCCGAGCGCTATAATCAAGACATCAGCAGGCAATTAAACGACGACCGCCAGGGACGACACCGCGCTATGGGCGTGAATGTGGATGCTACGACACTGATTAAACTTATGGACATAGGAACCCCGACAAACATCAGCCAGAATCAATGAAACCACACTGCATGACCTTAGGAAAACCAGAACCCGGCTATGTGAACGAAGACGCTGTGAGTGCATCGCAGGGCGTGATAGCCGTGTCGGATGGTGCTGGAGGCGGAGGCTTGTTTGCCGACCGTTGGGCCCGTTATCTACTCGACAAACTGCCCACAGCCCCCATACGCTCGGCCGAGGAACTGGACCAATGGATAGGAAACATTTGGGAGCCTTTTTACAACGATTGTGAGCAGGAAGCCCAAAGAAAAGGAGGAATGTTGCTGGATAAGTTCTACGATGAAGGCTCGTTTGCAACGCTGGTTGCTGTGTGGCAACAGAGAGGCAGACCATGCAGCTGGATGAGCTATGGCGACAGTGCAGCCTTTCACTACAACTATAAAACCCGGAAATTGGCTTGTTCGGTCGATTCGCTGGTTGACTTTGAACAGCCCCCTTATTTGATAAACTGCAAAGATGAACTGCAGTTCAATGGATTTAAACAAGGGGAATTTGATACGGATGAGCATTCTGTTGTGTTTGTGACGAGCGATGCTCTGGCGCATTATCTACTGATGATGTATGAGGTGGCACACCGCGAACAGTATGACGAGGATTTGCAGAAGGCCATTGATTGCCGTTCGAAAAATGCAAATTATATCCATGCGGCCTTGTTGCTCCCTCATTTTGATTTTGAAGCCGATGTGATGAACAAGTTACTGCATAGTGCAAGACATCGCACCTTCTTTAACCGACACCTGAAGCGTTTGCAGCGCGATATCCTCTTGGCATACGATGATTATTCCATCGCTATGTTGACCGATATTTGCCAGTAATGACAAATGATGAGGCTGTTTGCATTGTTTCGTTCGGGTAGTAAACTACAAAAAAAACCGGAAGAAAGGCAGTTTTGCTTTCTTCCGGTCTTTTTTTGATAGGGGAGTAATGGGGCTTGAACAGAACCAGGGGGAGGGTTATCGGCCAATGGGCTGCACCTTGCTGCGCACGCCTTTCGAAATTTCGAAGAACAGGTAGCGCGGCTGGTTGGAACGTACTTGCTTTTCGACACTGAGGTATTTTTCGGTGGCGTATTGCTTGGACTTTTCAAAGGTGAGGCGCGATATTTCGGCTTGCGACTTGGTGGTCTTCGTCGAATCGAGTTTTTCTTCGGGGAAGAAGTCGTCGAGGTCGACGTCGCCAATCATGGTGGTTTCGAGGAAGGTGATGTTCTTTCGCTTGTCGTCGGTGTAATAGCCTACGAACATGTGGCCGGGCGTTTGCACGAGCACGGGGGTGATGTTGATGGCACGCAGGAGCGAGGCGAAGAGAACGCTTCCGTCGACACAGTTGATTTGCGAGGAGTTCAGCGCGTCCTCAAGGGTGCGAACGCGTTGGGCATAGACCACATTGCTCGACAAACTGGAGTAGGACACAGAACTGTAGCGGAAATTGCGCTTTTGCAACACGTACCACAAGGCGTAGACTTGGCGGTCGACGGCTTCGGGTTTGCCGGCCTGGTAGCCCAGGAACTTGCGCACGATGCGGGTGTTGAGTGCCTCGCGCAGAATTTTGTCGATGTTCGGGCTTTCCTCGTTGACGTAGGCGGCATAGAACAGGCGGGTACTAATGAAACGCTGTTTGCCGTTGGGCAACTGTTTTTGGTAGCCCAGCAGACATTCGTTGAGGCTGCGCATGGAGAAGGTGCGCATTTTTTGTCCAAAGTCGACATTGTTCATTTTTACCGTGGCAACTACGCTGATGGGCGTGGCCTGATCGTTGTTGCGCAGTTCTTCGTATCGCCAAAGGATGTCGGGGTAAATGATGTATTCCTTGTCCTCTTCGGGCAATACGAAGGTAGATACGGAGTGGTTGTAGAAAGGCGTTTCGGCCAGTTCGATTTGAACGCGGCTGTTGGGCTTATTGGATTTTACCTTGATGGCAATGCACGATTTGGGGTTGCCGATGCAGTTGGTGGTACTCATTGGCTGAATGATTTGTGCATCGGTGGTGGCTACGGAGAGTAGGGCCGACGGAAAAAGGTTGCCGCCAAGAGGGTCAACTATTTCAAAATCATTGACAAATGGGCGGCGTATGACCAAATAGGTTATTGTGCTGACCAAGGAGGTGAGAAGCAGCACTATCAAGGCAATTTTAAGAATCAGCTTGCGCCGATTGATTATGTCGGATGGATGAAGCATAGTGACTGTGTAACTTAAATGGGTGTTCAGAATTCACACATTTGAACACTTGCTTGGGTAACTTGAACTTTAAACTCGATGCTTAAAACGCCTGAATGGTGTAAAGGTAAAGAACGGCTGCGGGAATGGCAAGCAGTGAGGAGTCGAAGCGGTCGAGCATGCCGCCGTGGCCGGGGAGCACATGGCCGCTGTCTTTAATACCCAGCTGACGCTTGAAAAGGCTTTCGACCAGGTCGCCCCAGGTGCCGAATACGCATACCGTCAGGCCCAGACCCAACCAGTGGAGAAGGGGCAAGGTGCCGGGATTGAAATGCCAAAGCAGGGTGGCGGCAACCAAACACAAAAGTCCGCCGCCAATGCTGCCTACCCATGACTTGTTGGGCGAAATGCGCGGAAAAAGTTTGGCAGGGAAATACTTGTGGAGCATGGAACCGCAAAGGTAGGCGCCTGAATCGCTGGTCCACAGGAAGATGAAGATGCTCAGTGCATAGATGGGCAGGAACTCGGTGCGGTTAATCAGCGGATTGTACTGGAACGCCAGCACGTTGAGCAGCGAGAAGGCCAATGCTACGTAAATTTGCGAGGCAAAGGCGTAAGCCCAGTTTTTCAGCGGATTGCGTTTTTGCAAATACAATTCGCTGATGAGCAGATACATGATGGAAACGAGATAGGGGATGAATGCGTCGGGCTTTACAAAGTCGGCACAATAGCCCGAGAAGGCTAAGAAGAGGTAAACACCAGCCACGGTGTTGATGAGCCGGTTGACCGATGCGCCAGCGTGATTGTTGACATTGGTAGAAAATTCCCAAACGCTCAGGCCCGTGATAAGGGCAAAAAGTACAGTGAAGGTGAGGGGAGAGTAGAGCGTGCCGCCTACCAGTACGGCTACGAATACGATACCCGTCAGACTGCGTACTACAAGATTGCTCATGCTAAGAATGCGGTTAAAATGAGTATTGTGCTAAGAAAGAAATGGTTGTTTACATGAACTAAGAAACTGTTTAAATTTTCCACCAGCCCAATGACGGGAAAAATCTAAACAGTTTCAAAGTGTTAAAGCGTTTACGCGTTTACGCTGTGATTGTCGGCTTGGTTATCCGATTGATTGTTCGTTTGAAGGTCGGCATGGCTTTCAAGTTTGCTTTCAGCATTGCTTTCGGTTTCTGCCGATTTTGTTTCTGCCGTTGCAGCACCTTCTGCTTTCTGGTTTTCTGTTTCTTTCGCATCTTTAGCTTCAGCTTCTTTAGCCTTAGCTTCAGCTTCGAGTTTGCGGTTACGTTCGTCAACCAGTTTCATCGCCTCCTCTTCCATAAGGATGTCCGTGCGGCTCTTCCAGGGACGCGGGCCGAAAATCTTTTCAGCATCTTCGGTGAAGATAACTTCGCGTTCGACGAGCAAGTCGGCCAGCGCGTTGTGCTTAGCCGCGTTTTCGGTGAGCAAACGTTTGGCGCGTTCGTATTGTTCGCTAATCATGCGTTGCACCTCGTTGTCGATGAGTTCCGCCGTTTTGTCGGAGTAGGGCTTGGTAAATCCTTCGTCCTGCGCGTTGTAGTAACACAGGTTCTGCAGTTTGTCGCTCATACCGAGGTAGGCCACCATGCCGTAGATACGTTTGGTGACGCGTTCCAAGTCGTTGAGCGCACCGCTTGAAACATGACCCAGGAACACATCCTCGGCCGCACGTCCGCCGAGAAGCGAACAGATTTCGTCGAGCATTTGTTCCTTGGTAGTGATGGTGCGTTCTTCGGGCAAATACCATGCTGCGCCCAAGGCCTGTCCGCGCGGCACGATGGTCACTTTGACGAGCGGGTTGGCATATTGCAGCAGCCACGACACGCTGGCATGTCCGGCCTCGTGAATGGCGATGGCACGTTTTTCGTCCTCGGTCATCACCTTGGTTGTTTTTTCCAAACCACCGATGATGCGGTCAACAGCGTCGAGGAAGTCCTGCTTGCCCACCTCCTTGCGGTTATGGCGAGCCGCGATGAGCGCCGCCTCGTTACAAACGTTGGCAATGTCGGCACCCGAGAAGCCCGGTGTTTGTCGGGCCAGCATTTCGATGTCGAGCGAACTGTCGAGTTTGAGCGGAGCCAGGTGAACCTTGAAAATAGCCACACGTTCAGAGAGTTCAGGCAGGTCGACATGGATTTGACGGTCGAAACGTCCGGCACGGAGCAGGGCAGAGTCGAGAATTTCGACGCGGTTTGTAGCCGCAAGGACAATGACACCCGAGTTTGTGCCGAAACCGTCCATTTCGGTGAGCAACTGGTTCAGCGTATTTTCGCGTTCATCGTTACCCCCCATTGACGGGTTTTTGCCACGAGCACGGCCGATGGCATCAATTTCGTCGATAAACACAATACAGGGAGCTTTTTCCTTCGCTTGCTGGAAGAGGTCGCGCACACGGCTTGCACCCACGCCGACAAACATTTCGACAAAGTCGGAACCAGCCATAGAGAAGAACGGCACGTCAGCCTCGCCGGCAACAGCCTTGGCGAGCAGCGTCTTACCCGTTCCCGGAGGACCCACGAGCAAAGCACCCTTAGGAATTTTACCACCCAGTTCCGTATATTTCTGCGGGTTTTTCAGGAAGTCAACGATTTCGCGGATTTCCTGTTTAGCCCCTTCCTGTCCGGCCACGTCCTTAAAGGTAACGTGCGTAGCGTTTTTGCCATTTTTGTCGAACAGGCGCGCTTTGCTTTTGCCGACATTGAAAATGCCGCCACTGCCGCCGCCGCCTCCCATGCGCCGCATTAGGAAGAACCAAAGGAACACTAACAGGATGATGGGCAGCAAACTGCTGAGCAAGCTCATGAAGAACTTATCGCTTTCCTCATATTTTACGCTTCCCTGGTAGTTAGCATCCAGAAAGCCATTGATGGTGTCGATATTCGGGTATTTAGTCGAAACCGTCGGAGCGCTTCCCGTTTGGTCAGAGCCCTGTTTGTAGATTTCGCGAATTTTTTCGGGGCGAACCACCATGCGCACGTTGCCTTCGGTTTTATTCACCACCACCTCTTTGGCCACGCCTTGTTTCACATAGTTACGGAAAGTGGTATAGTCCACCTCCTTGTTCACACCGCCCGGGTTGCTTTGGTTTCCCTGGTAAAGCATGATACCCAGGCCAATGATAATGATAAAGTACACCCACGTCAGGTTAAATCCCGGTTTTTTGTTTTTTTCCGGGTCTGATTTGGGCGATATGTTGGGTAATTTAGGCATATTCGGTTTGATTCATTTCAGAAAAGAAGTGTCAGCCTGTCACATCATAGTGAGTGTCATATAGAGAGCATCCTAAGTGAGTCAGGCCAATACCATAAGTCATTGCAAGCATTGAAACGCAACAGTCGTGTAAGTCTTCGTCTAAGTGTTTCAATCTTGTGTATTAGTCCAAATCAGCCACTTCGGTCAGTTCAGCATCATCCCAAAGGTTTTCGAGGTCATAATGCTCTCGCGCTTCAGGCACGAAGATGTGCACCATGACAGTACCATAGTCCATGGCCACCCATTCCGCGTTCTGTCGTCCGGCGATGTTAGCCGGTTTTTCGTGTGCCTGTTTGCGAGCAAATTCCTCAACGCTGTCAGCGATGGCATCCACCTGCAGCGGGTTAGCCGCCGTACAGATTACGAAGTAGGCACAGGGAGCAGTAATAATATGTCGCAAATCAACCGTAACGATGCCGCGTCCTTTTTTTTCCTGAATACCGTCGATGATGCTATTCACTAAAAGTTGTGTTTCTTCCATGTAAAATATAGGGGAATAAATGATTGATGATTCGTTAAGTATGGGTTTGTTTTTTCACAAAGCCGCCGCACGCAGCCTGGTTTTTATCCGTTGTGCGTCAGTTAGCTCCGTTTAATCTGTTTAAAAGGTAAGCAAAATCTGTGCCGCTAAGGTCTGTTTGTCGCCGTGTCAGTTGTTAAATAGTCTCTAAAAACTTGTTTTTCAGCCACAAAGCCCCCACAGAGCCTGATTACCCATTGTGCAAAGTTACTACATTTTTCGTACCTTTGCCCCACAAAATATTAAAAACGATGAAGTTTTTCGTAAAGTCACTGACATATTTGCTCAGCGTGCAAGTTTTGTCACTTGTTCTCATGAGCCTTTTCCGCATTCTTTTTTATGTAAGTGTGCGTCCGCAGTTACCCCCCGAAGTAGCCGCTCATGCCGGTTGGACCGCCCGCGCCTTTCTCAACGGCCTTTGGTTCGACAACGTCATAGCCTGCTACGTCATGGCCCTTCCCCTGGTCATCACCGTTGTCACCGGTTTGTTAAGCTGGTGGCGCCCCTGGTTGCTGCGCGCCTACGGCTGGTGGTTTGGCGTGATGTATGCCCTCGTGTTCATGGCCAGTGCCGGAAATATCCCCTATTTCAGCTACTTCAGCAAACCCCTCAACGCCTCGATCTGGAACTGGGCCGACTACGGCGGCACCACCCTCGGCATGATTTTTGGCGAACCCGCCTATTATCTTTATATAGCCGCCTATTTTATTATCCTCGGTATCTTCTCCTACGGGCTCTACACCCTGCGCCGCCGCATTCAGCAGCAAGTACAGCGCACCTCGCCCGCCATTCCCTACAGCCGTACCCTCACCTGGCGCTATTTGCTCAGCGTCAGCGGCCTTTCCATCGCCCTGCTCGGCGCCTGTTTTCTTGGTATTCGCGGCCGTTTGGGCTACAACCCCATTAAAGTCAGCGCCGCCTACTTCTGCACCAACCCCGTGCTCAACAACCTCGGCGTAAACCCCATGTTCTGCCTCCTCACCAGCACCCTCGACGACATGCGCCCCGAAAACAAACAGCTGCGCCTCATGCCCGACGCCGAAGCTATACGCCGTGTGCAGCACTACTACCAGCGCACCGGCATCGAAGGCATATCGCCCATAGCCCGCCCAATCACCCCCGACAGCCTGCCAACGAAGCGCAACGTCGTCATCGTGCTTATGGAGTCGATGTCTGCCAAACTCATGACCCGCTTTGGCAACGACAAACACCTCACCCCCCATATCGACTCGCTCTACGCCCACTCCCTCAGTTTTGCCAACTGCTATTCAGCCGGCAATCATACCAACCACGGGCTTTACGCCACGCTCTACTCCTTCCCCTCCATCATGTTTCGCAATGCCATGAAGGGGTCCGACATACCCGTCTATTCAGGCCTTCCCACCGTGCTTAAAGAGCAAGGCTACCGCACCCTGTTCTTTATGACCCACGAAAGCCAGTACGACAATATGAACGCCTTTTTCCGCACCAACGGCTACGACGAAGTGTATGCCCAGGAAAATTATCCGCGCAGCGAAGTCGTCAATCATTTCGGCGTACCCGACGCCTTTCTGTTCAGTTACGCCCTGCCCGTGTTGCGCCAACGTGCCGCCGAAGGCCATCCCTTCATGGTCACCCTGCTCACCATCAGCAACCATCCGCCCTACGTAGTGCCCGACGCCTTTGCCGACCCCTCGCTCACGCCCGAAGAACAGATTGTGCGCTACGCCGACTACTGCATCGGCAGTTTCATGCAGCAAGCCGCCCGCGAACCCTGGTACAAGAACACGCTTTTCGTCTTTCTTGGCGACCACGGCAAAATGGTGGGCACAGCCAACTGCGAATTGCCCGAATCCTTCAACCACATTCCGCTGTTCATTCATGGCGAAGGTCTGTCGCCCCGCGAAATATCGAATTTTGCCGGACAGGTGGACGTAGCCCCCACGCTCCTTGGCCTGCTTCGTGTGCCTTACGTGCAAAACAACTTCGGCATCGACCTGCTGCGCGAACAACGTCCCGCCGCTTTCTACACAGCCGACAAAACCATAGCCGCACGCAATGCCACCCACCTTTATGTATATAATGCCGAAACCGACCGCGAATACTGCTACCGCCTCGACCCCCAGGGCACTCCCACCGAAGCCCCGGCCTTCGGTGCCGAATGGCAACCGCTCAAGGACTATGTGTTCTCGCTTCTGCAAACCACCGAGTACATGGTGCAGCACGGCATGACCACCGACCGCCCCGCCCAACAGCCGGCTGGCGAAAAGTAAAAGAACTACGCAAAAATTGCACATATTTCTCCCTTACGCGCAATGAACCCTGAAAAAGTTCATTGCGCGTTTTTGCTTTTAAACTGCATAAAAATGCAACGCTTTGATAATAACGAAGCGTCGTAAAACTGCCAATTTTAAGTTATTGTCCTTAATTCTGTCATATTGATTGAGCGAATAACGCATTAAGATTAAATGTTCGCAAAAAAAAGGCGCGTTTTCTTTGGCAACTAATCAGAAAAACCCTATCTTCGCTCACATGATGTTAAATCACAACCTTAAAACCAAAAAGCAATGAAGAAGTATAATTTCGGCGCGGGTCCGTCCATTCTCCCGCAGGAAGTCATGAAAGCAACTGCCGACGCATGTATTGAGTTCGGCGATATGGGTTTGTCATTGATGGAAATCAGCCATCGTACCAAGGAATTTCAGGCCGTGATGGACGAAGCTCAGGCTTTGTTCAAGGAGTTGCTCAACATCCCCGAGGGCTACTCAGTGCTCTTCCTCGGTGGTGGTGCCAGCCTTGAGTTCTGCATGGTTCCCTACAACTTCCTCGAGAAGAAAGCCGCATACCTCAACACCGGTGTGTGGGCCAAGAAAGCCCTGAAGGAAGCCAAGTTGTTTGGCGAAGTTGTTGAAGTAGCTTCATCAGCCGACGCTAACTACACCTTCATACCTAAGGACTACGAAATTCCCGCCGACGCCGACTATTTCCATATCACTACGAACAACACCATTTACGGTACCGAAATCCGCAAGGACCTCGACAGCCCCGTGCCCGTGATTGCCGACATGTCGAGCGACATCTTCTCTCGTCCCATCGACGTGAGCAAGTACGGCATGATTTACGGTGGTGCTCAGAAGAACCTTTCGATGGCCGGTGTAACCTTCGTTATCGTGAAGGACGAACTCCTTGGCCACGTTAGCCGCCCCATCCCCACCATGCTCGACTACCGCACCCACGTCGACAAGGGTTCAATGTTCAACACGCCTCCCGTAGTGCCCATTTACTGCGCACTCCAGAACCTCAAGTGGATCAAGGCTCAGGGTGGTGTTAAGGAAATGGAACGTCGCGCACAGGAACGTGCCGAACTGCTCTATGCCGAAATCGACCGCAACAGCATGTTCCAAGGCACTGCTGCCAAGGAAGACCGTTCACTCATGAACATCTGCTTCGTAATGGCCGACGAACACAAGGAACTCGAAGCCGAATTCCTCAAGTTTGCTCAGAGCAAGGGTATGCAGGGCATCAAGGGTCACCGTTCAGTAGGCGGTTTCCGCGCATCGTGCTACAACGCCATGCCGCTCGAAGGCGTGAAAGCATTGGTTGCTTGCATGCAGGAATTCGAACAAATGCACAAGTAAATTTTTCACGGGATTTTCCCCCCAATTTCAATGACTAACCACAGCACCCTCACTCCTGTTTTCATGTAGGGGCGAGGGTGCTTGTCGTTTCATTCCCCAGCACCTTTGCGCCGGAGCTGAAGCGATCATTTATACCAAAAACACAATGAAGAAAGTTCTGATTGCTACCGAAAAACCCTTTGCCCCCGTGGCCGTTCAGGGTATTCAAGACATTTTCAAGCCCGTAGGCTACGAAGTAGTGTTGCTTGAAAAATACACCGAAAAGGAAGAACTCCTCGCAGCCGTAGCCGACGTGGACGCCATCATCATCCGTTCCGACAAAGTCGACGCCGAAGTTATCGAAGCCGGTAAGAATCTGAAAATCGTGGTACGCGCCGGTGCCGGTTACGACAATGTCGACCTCGAAGCCGCCACGGCCCACAACGTAGTGGTAATGAACACCCCCGGACAGAACTCCAACGCCGTAGCCGAACTCGTTATCGGTCTTTTGATTTACGCTTCGCGCAACATGTTCAACGGCACTGCCGGCACCGAACTCATGGGCAAGAAAATCGGTTTGCTCGCCTTCGGAGCCGTGGCACAGAACGTAGCCCGCATTGCCCAAGGCATGGGCATGGAAATTTCGGGTTACTCGCCCACCGGCCGCCCGCAGAAAATCAAAGATGCCGGTTTCACTGCCTATGAAACGCTCCACGACCTCTTTGCCAACAACCAGATTGTCAGCCTCCACATGCCCTCAACGCCCGAAACGCGCGGCAGCATCGGCTACGACCTGCTCATGGCCATGCCTAAAAATGGTATCGTAGTCAATACCGCCCGTCAGGACGTTATCGACGAAGGCGGACTCCTCAAGGCCCTCACCGAACGCACCGACCTGCGCTACGTCAGCGACCTCAAGATGAAGGACCACGAACATGCCCTCGAACTCCTTGGCGATCGCTACATCTTCACCCCCAAGAAGATGGGTGCCCAAACCAAAGAAGCCAACATCAACGCCGGACTCGCTGCAGCCCGTCAGATTGTCGACTTCCTCGAAAACGGCGTCACCACCTTCCAGGTTAATAAGTAGGTGTTCAGAATTATTTTTACATTTGACTTGCGTTATTGTGCCGTAGTTGTTTGTTCTGTGCTCAGGAG
>FR901731.1:0-2222 GCA_000437675.1 Prevotella sp. CAG:891 | reverse complement strand
AAGTAAATGCGGTGCAAGAACGTAATGCAAAGTAAAAATACTTCGATAGAATTATATAAAATAATTTTGAACACCTACTTAAGTAATCAGCCAACCATTTTTTCACACACTAACGAACAAGCTGCCTGCAACACCGTGTAGTGTGTAGGCAGCTTTTTTTTAAGGCCGCAAAGCTCACAGCCGCTTTTGCAGCATCACCCCCAAAAAGCAACCCGACCATGCCCAAAATAAAACCTTTCAAGGGCCTGCGCCCGCCCGTAGAACTCATTGAGCAAGTACAATGCCGTCCTTACGACGTGCTCTCATCCGAAGAAGCCCGCGCCGAAGCCGGTAGCTGCGAAATGTCGCTTTACCACATCATCAAGCCCGAAATCAACTTCCCCGAAGGCACCAGCGAATACGACCCCCGCGTTTACGAAAGCGGCGCCGAACAATTCCGCAAGTTCCAGGAAGAAGGATGGCTCGTACAGGATGAAGCCGACAGCTACTACCTCTATGCCCAAACCATGAACGGCAAAACGCAGTACGGATGGGTGGTATGCGCCAGCGTGGCCGACTACATGCAAGGCGTCATCAAAAAGCACGAACTCACCCGTGCCGACAAGGAAGAAGACCGCATGAAGCACGTCCGCTCCACCTCGGCCCACATGGAACCCGTGTTCCTGGCCTACCATCCGCGCCCCATGCTCTACGCTCTTCGCTGCAAGTACGCCGCCCAAACCCCCGTCTACGACTTCACCGCAGCCGACGGCTTCCGCCACCAGCTCTGGATTGTCACCGACAAAACCGACGAGGCCACCATTACCGCTGAGTTCGCCGCCATGCAGGCACTCTACATTGCCGACGGTCACCACCGTTCAGCCGCAGCCGCCCTTGTAGGCGACGAACGCGCCCATCAGGCCGAACACACCACCGGTGACGAAGAATACAACTACTACATGGCCGTATGCTTCCCCGCCGATGAACTCACCATTCTCGACTACAACCGCGTGGTTAAGGACCTCAACGGCATGACCGCCGCCGAATTCCTTGCCGCCCTCGACAAGAACTTCGTGGTTGAAGCCAAAGGCAGCGAACCCTACCGTCCGTCGCAGGCTCACGAGTTTGCCCTCTACCTCGAAGGCACCTGGTACGCCCTCACCGCACGTCCCGGCACGTTCAACCCCAACGACCCCATCGGCGTGCTCGATGTCGACATCTCGTCGCGCCTCATTCTCGACGAACTGCTCAACATCAAGGACCTGCGCAAAGACAAGCGCATCGACTTCGTAGGCGGCATTCGCGGATTGGGCGAATTGCAGGCCCGTGTCGACAGTGGCGAAATGAAGATGGCCCTTGCCCTCTATCCCGTCAGCATGGAGCAAATCATGAACATTGCCGACAGCGGTAACATCATGCCCCCCAAAGCCACCTGGTTCGAACCCAAGCTCCGCAGCGGACTTGTGGTTCACAAGTTCTAACACTTTCCATTCTCATTCAGGGAACCTGTCAATACAGCAAAGCCCGGGTTGAAGCAAATTTATAGCCTGCTTCATCCCGGGCTTTTTTGATTTGCGTACGGAATATCTGGGCTATATATATCGTATGTTTTTCTTTTTTAAGGGTGAAAAATTATTAAAAATTGAACACCTGTGCGCCATCCGCTAACAGCCATTTTCGGCACGTAACGGCACCTTGTCAAAATTTACTCCGCGATTGCTCGAATTAGTTCCGCGATTGTTGAAATTAGTTCCGAGCCAGTTGAAATTAGTTCCGAGCTTGTTGAAATTAGTTCCGAGCTAGTTTCGACAATCTCGGAACTACTGATAATCAGCACTTTCATAAATCGCACAACCTCGGTTTGCGTCATGCCGGTTTCGCGCAGTCAGCAGCCCGGCGGCCTACTGCTGATTTTTAGCTTTGTTAGTACATTTGTTAAATCTGCCATGTATCGCATCGGGGCTGAAAATCATCTGCTCACCGCCTGGTTTCTCAAGCCCCCAGCACACTATTTTCCGAACTCCATACACATACCCACACCAAGCACTCGTTTCGTTCACCTCTTTGCCAACTCCACCCCCGGCCATATACAGTTTCCGTAAACGCTCTACACCATTTTCCTTACCCTCAATACCTTCGTGTACCGCATGTTCCAAAAGTAGGTACAATTATTTTGCAGTTTCATCATTTTGTTTTAATTTTGAAAATTTGAAGTCGTCTGAACTTTTATGAAATTCAAGATT
>FR901730.1:16766-17365 GCA_000437675.1 Prevotella sp. CAG:891 | reverse complement strand
GTTCCGACCTAGTTTGAATTAGTTCCGAGCTAGTTTCAACAATCGCGGAATTATTGATAATCAGCACTTTCAAAAACACGCCAAGATCGGAACCCCTTCCTCTATTTCCCCTCATAAATGCACCGTCCGGCAAACTCTTGCGTTTTGCCTTTATTAAGATATTTGTTAAAACAATGCGCGTAACGAAATTCAAAAATAGCCCTCTGACAAAAAAACGATTCGTCGCAGCAAAAAAAGTAATGTAAGCACATGGGACCATATATATACATGACGATTGCGGAATTCAGCATACCCCAAATGCGAAAAAACATGATATTTTTTTAATAATAGGGGAGAAAGTGCGAGAAAAGCACTATATTTGCACGAGTAAAACGTGTCTTCTCTGAATAAGACTCGTAGAACTGATAGAGAACAAGCCAATACGTAGAAAGGAAAAGGTCGATAATCACGTATAGTTGATAAAGCAAACATCATTTCCAGTCTTAGCATTGGCTCAGCAAAAAATAGTATGATACATGTCATTGTAAGGTTGGCCCCAATCTTCACCAAGTCGAAGGCCAAGAGTGACATAAAGTAGGAAAAGAAAATGACGCAGTATT
>FR901730.1:0-16753 GCA_000437675.1 Prevotella sp. CAG:891 | reverse complement strand
AAAGAAAATGACGCAGGATTGCTCGCTTCCTTCTTCTACAGCCCAAGCGGACGCCACACCCCGGCGTTCGTTGCAAGGCATACACATAATCGGGACTGATGAAAAATCGGCCTCGAAAGTGGAAGGTGTATCCTCATGTGAAGAGCAAGCCCCTCCATGGGGTTATCTTTTCATGCAGCACATGGTTGTAGAAAAGTTCCAGAAACTTATATCCAGCAATCGTATCGTAGGTGATTTTCATCCCCCTTGTTTTATTCATCGCACCGTCAGTTACAAGCGCAAGCCAAGCGGCAAGGGCGTAATGAAGGAAGAGAAGCCCACCGTCAGCGGATTAGTATTTTTGCAAGGCACCACCGCCGAGCTCCGCACCTTTTTATCTCAAAATTTCCCCCAATACCATTTAGTTCGTAATTGCGCCACCGCTCTCCCCGCGTCCATCCCCCACAGCGTCATGAAGCCCTTTATGCGTCTGATGGACACCGAGCCCGAGCGCGTCACCTTCCTCCGTGACCCTTTCCTCAAATTCGCCAAGGACCATGTCAAACTCCGTGTCCTCACCGGCCCCTTCAAAGGTCAGGAAGGCTATGTAGTCCGCGTCAACCGCGACCGCCAGCTTGTCATGGACCTCGGTGGCTACGCCGTAGCCATCAGCCGCGTCCACCGCGAAGATTTTGAGGTGGTGGAGGAGTAAGGGATGTCTTCAAAATCTAAGAGAGTAACAGAAATCATTCCTCTCTCTTACTTTCTTCTATCGGACTTAAGTAGTCCTTGTCATTAAAAAATAATCTAAATTTTTAAATAAGTCAGTAAAGGTAGGCACCGAAAAGTGCCTACTCTCTGGGGTATGCCCTAAATTGACTGCTTACATCAAGAATAATGAACCAACTTAAAGCTGGAGCCGCATTAAATTATGTGTCTATTTGCCTGAACATGGTAGTCGGGTTGATTTATACCCCCTACATGTTGCGAATGTTAGGTCAATCGGAATATGGTCTGTATTCTTTAGCAGCTTCCATTATAGCCTATCTGACCGTCTTGGATTTGGGTTTTGGAAATGCGATTATACGATACACAGCCAAATTCCGTGCAGAAGGAAAACAACGGGAACAGGAAGAGATGTTCGGCATGTTTTTCGTTCTGTATATTGGCATCGGAGTTGTAGCAATGATTGCCGGTAGCGTATTGTCGCTGAATGTAGAGAACTTGTTTGCGCGTTCAATGACAGAAACAGAAGTGGAACGTACGCGCATCATGCTGTGGCTGATGACTTTTAACTTAGCCTTTACATTCCCCATGAGCATTTGGGGAAGCATTATGACAGCTTACGAGCGGTTTGTGTTTCAGCGTTTGGTAAGTATCATACGCTCTGTGCTGAATCCCGTGGTGATGGTCTTGCTGCTTGTTATTGGTTATAAGGCAGTGGCTATGGTCGTGGTTACAACCCTGTTTAATGTAGTGACTTTGTTGATAAACTGGTGGTATTGCCAAAACAGACTAGCTATCAAGATACGTTTTGCCCGTTTTAATTGGAGCTTCTTGAAAGAAGTGGCTATCTATAGTTTTTGGATATTTCTCAATGCCATCATGGACCGTATATATTGGAGTTCCGGACAGTTTGTGTTGGGTATTTATCGCGGAGCAGTAGCTATAGCCGTATACGCTGTAGCTATACAGTTGCAAAGTATGTTTATGATGTTTTCAACGGCCATATCCGGTGTATTCTTACCGAGAGTAACCGCTATGGTGGCCAAGGAGAATAATGAGCAGGAAATATCCAATCTGTTTGTGCGTACCGGTCGTTTGCAGTACATCATCATGGCCTTCATCCTTTCTGCTTTCATTGTGTTCGGCAAACCTTTTATTCAGCTATGGGCAGGCGCAGGGTATGAAGATGCTTATTATATATGTCTGTTGTTCTTCATTCCTTTGACCATACCCTTGATACAGAACTTAGGTATCACCGTTTTGCAAGCCCGTAACCAAATGAAGTTTCGCTCCTTGCTCTATATAGTGATTGCATTAGCTAGTTTGGGCTTATCTATATTGTTAGCCAAACCCTACGGAGGTTACGGTTGTGCTTTTGCCACGAGTCTTGCCTTATTGATAGGACAAGGGCTTATTATGAACATATACTATCATCGTAAGCAACATTTAGACATGGTGAAATTCTGGAAAGAAATCATCAAAATGAGCCTTGTTCCAGTGTGTTTTGTGGTAGCAGGATTGCTGGTAACCAATAGTGCAGCATTCAGCACTATGACCGTTCTGAATTTTGTAGGATTAGGTTTGTTGTTTACTGTAGCTTATGGGTTCGCATTTTGGTATTTAGGCATGAACAAAGATGAAAAAGACCTGATTAGTCAGCCGATAGGTTCGTTGATAGCCCGTATAAGAAGATAAGTATGATTTTAATAAAAGATAAGCAAGATTGTTGCGGTTGTGCCGCCTGTGTGCAGCGATGTCCGAAGCAGTGTATTACCTTGCATGAAGATAATGAGGGCTTCCTTTATCCGCAGATAGACGAGTCACTCTGTATAGATTGCGGATTGTGCGAAAAAGTTTGTCCCGTAATCAATCAAGCGGACGAACGTACTCCCTTAGGCGTGTATGCTGCCAAGAACCCGAATGAATCGGTACGAATGCAGAGTTCTTCGGGCGGTGTGTTTACCATGTTGGCAGAGCACATCATCGATGAAGGTGGTGTGGTGTTTGGAGCCTGTTTTGATGAACGCTGGGAAGTAGTACATAGCTATGTAGAAACGAAAGAAGCACTTGCAAAGTTCCGCGGTTCAAAGTATGTGCAGAGCAAGATAGGTAGCACCTATCAACAAGTAGAAGGCTTCTTAAAGAGTGGAAGAAAAGTACTTTTTTCGGGAACACCTTGTCAGATTGCCGGTTTGAAAAAGTACTTGCGCAAGGAGTATGACAACCTGTTGGCCGTAGACTTTATCTGCCACGGTGTGCCTAGTCCCGGTGTGTTCCGCACTTATTTGCAAGAAGAAATCAATAAATCATTCGCCCGTCAGGGCGACGGAAAAAATTCGGTTTTGCACCCTTGTATTCCTCTCGTCACGGAAAGTGATGGATTGGATGGTCACGGGATGGCGATTGAATCCATTGCTTTCCGTGATAAACGAAACGGGTGGAAAAAATTCGGTTTTGCTCTCGCCCTCTCCAAAGCGTCAGCTGCCGGAGAGAAAAATACGGTTTCGCTCTCATATAAGCCTTTAAATAAGAATCTTTTCTTACGAGGTTTTCTGGCAAACCTTTACCTTCGCCCAAGTTGTTACGCATGCAAGGTTCGCGATTTTAGAAGTGGTAGCGATGTTACGTTGGCAGACTTTTGGGGCATCTCGCGTTTGAATAAAGAACTTGATGATGACAAGGGGGTTTCAATGCTTATTGTCAACACTCCGAAAGGGGCTGATTACAGCAAGGAGTTATGTAAGGATGCGTATAAGTACTCTTTAGATGTAGTTTACCGATTCAACCCGGCAGCACGAAAGTCGTGTGCTGAACCACCATTGCGTAAGGTGTTCTTTGAAAGTGACAAAGGCGTTTGTGAAACGATTAAAATGCTGGCAAGCCCAACGATGAAAGAAAGGTTGAAAGATTTAGCTAAGGTAATCATTCGGGAATATTTAAGAATAAAAGTTTGAAATGAGAATAGGTATATTGACGTTCCATCGTGGTAATAATTATGGTGGAATATTGCAGTGTTATGCGTTGCAACAAGTGTTGAAGTCAATGAACCATGAAGTGGAGATTATTGATTATAAAAATACTGGTTGCTCAAGCCTACTTAGCCGTTTGTATGCTAAGTATTCCACCTCAAAAAGTGCGGCAGATTTCGTGGCTACAATCAAGGATTTATTCCTCAGAAAGCGCAGCGAAAGTTTCGATGCTGAGAATAACAGAAAATCGATTCAAGTATTTGATGCTTTTCGGGCAAAATATCTGACGATTTCGCAGCCATTGGATGCCAAAACGATAGGCGAGTATGCCAATGCACACTACAATCTGATTATTACAGGTAGCGATCAGGTATGGACTTCGTTGTTCGATTCTCCACTGGCTTACATGATTGATTGGCAACCTCTTTATACAGGTAAAAGAATGAGCTATGCGGCTTGTTCGGCCTTCGATTGGGTACACGGGAAACAGAAAAAAGTGCTGAACGAATGCTTGAATCGTTTTGATATTCTTACCGTAAGAGATACGACTACCCAACGTTTGGTGCAGCATATTACGGGTAAAAACCCCAAAATCGTGCCCGATCCCAGTTTGCTGTATGCGTATGAGGAATTTGTTACGAACGATGAACGTGAACCTTATATTCTAACCTACGTTTTGGGCGATGAAATAGAGGGCGGACACCATTCTGCCTTGCTGAAAATAAAGAAGAAAGTAGGAGATATCCCTGTTTATTCCATCATTATTCCCTGTAACAGTCGCGATATCACCCAATATGCTGACAAGGTCTTTGAGTACCTTTCTCCCAATCAATGGGTCGACCTGTTTGCCCATGCAAGCTATGTTTACACCGATTCCTTTCATGCCATTATGTTCTCGCTAAAGTTTCAAAAGCCTTTTGCAGCTTATTATCGCAACAAAATACGAAGTTCACGATTGATAGATTTGAAAAATAGAGGATTGAAAACAATCTATAGCTGTGTGGACGATATGGATGATAATATTCAAATTTTTCATGAAAGTTTGTTGAAAGGAACGTTCGATTTGCGTGAATGCTTAAGCTCTAAGGATTGCCTTTAATTTATGTATATTTTTCTATTTCTGTTTTTCTTAAGTTTTGTTTTGGGCATTTTCCAAAACAAAGCATTAGCATCAAATCCTCGGGTTTGGATTAACTTTAAACAGAAGAATAACAGTTGCGTTTTTCTTGTTTTTCTGTTATTGTTATTTGCTTGCGTTTCGGGGTTCAGATACAAGATGGGCGGTACCGACTACGCTTATTATGAATACTTTTATAGTAAAATATATGGACAAAACAATTTTTTAAATGCCATACAATCCAGTGAATACGAAGTAGGATATACCGCATTCGTATATTTCTGTTCCAACGTATTGCATCTGTCATATAATGGCTCTTTGGTACTCGAATCTTTTATACTTTACTTGTTAATGTATGTCGGGCTAAAGCGTTATATGCCTAACTGGGGAATATTTTTGATGTTCTTTATGTATAAGATGTTCTTTTATGTTACGTTTGTGGCTATGAGGCAGGCTTTTACGGTGGTTGGCTTTTTTCTTCTGCTTAGGTTTTTGGAAGAACGAAAGTTCATCAAGTACTATCTATCCCTGTTGTTAGTTGCATCGTTTCATTATGGAGCATTGCTGCTTTTTGTGTTATACCCCCTGTTCGGTTTGAATATTACGAAACGTAAGTTGGTACTTTTCGGCAATGTTTTTGCTCTTTCAACTTTGTTTTCAGGTATTACAGGGAGTTTATTGAACGTTGTGGTCAGTATGTTGGGTTTAACTGCTTTAGAGGATAAAGCTGCGGGCTATTCCTCGTCCGATGTGAGCTTAAGTATTTTGTATACCATTGAATACTTTATCATTTATATTTTGATAGTTAAAAATTATGACAAGATACACGCAAAGTTCAAGCAAGCAGGTTTTGTTACCTTGTTATTCCTGATAGTATTGCCCATTGTTACCTTGTTTCGTTCAACTTTGATTTTCGTTCGAGAACTTCCTTATTTTTATCCGGCTTACGCCATCCTTATATACTATATATATGCTGTAAGCAAAAAAAAGATGTTGATTTATCTCGCATTTTCGGTAGTATGTCTTTTGGGAGTGATAAAGTACATGCTCCAGTTCGACAACGGTCATTTTTTGGAATACAGAACTTGGTTGTTTAATTCAAACGTGCAATTTTTTTCATAATCATGATAACGATTTTTACCCCAACTTACAATCGGGCCTATCGTTTGCCTGATTTGTATCATAGTTTGCAGCAGCAGACGTGTAAAGATTTTGAATGGCTTGTGATTGACGATGGGTCGACGGATAACACGAGTGAACTGTTTGCATCGTGGAAGGAGAATTCTTCTTTTTCGATACGTTACCTTAAGCAGCCTAATGGTGGTAAGCATAGAGCTATCAATCGGGGAGTGAAGGAAGCCAAGGGCGAATACTTCTTTATAGTGGATAGCGATGATTGTTTAACTGCTGATGCTGTTGAGCAGATTGTAAACCTTGTGCCACAGGCGAATGCCAATCCGGATATTTGCGGTATGTGCTTTCGTTGTAAAAATGTTAAATCGGGTGAAATTATAGGTAATCCATTTCCTCAGGATGGTATGTTAGCCAGTTCGTTGGAATGGGTATATCAGTATAAGGTAGACGGAGATAAATCAGAGGTAATAAACACCGAAGTTCTCAGACGCTACCCATTTCCGGAGTTTGAGGGTGAAAATTTCGTACCCGAGGCTTTAATATGGAATAGAGTCGCTGACTCCTATCGCATGATATGTAAAAACACCGGCATCTATCTTTGTGAGTATTTGCCCGATGGCCTAAGTCAAGGTTTTAAACGTAACTTAAAGCGTAACCCAAAAGGCTTTGGACTGTTCTATCGTGAAACTATGAAAAGAGGCATTTCATTGAAAGTGACAGTTAAGAATATGTTGCGTGCATTGCAATGCTGGTGGTATGCCCAATAATAGAGTTATGAAAATACTTCAAGTTATTACTTCTTTACATACTGGTGGTGCTGAGAAACTTATAGTTGACATGGTACCTAAATACAGACAGCATGGGTTGGATGTAGATGTATTGTTGTTCGATGGAACAGAAACACCTTTCAAGCAACAACTTGAAAGCGCAGGAGTTAAGGTCTTCAGTTTAGGAAGAGGAGGCTCAGTGTATAATCCTCTCTATCTGTTTAAGTTATTGCCTTATTTGCGAAAATACGATATTGTACATACCCATAACACAGCTTGTCAACTTTTCGCTGCCATCGGTAGCGTGTTATGTTCGGTTGTGTTATGCACAACCGAACATACCACTTCAAACCGCAGACGCGGTTTGAAGTGGTATCGTTCGATAGACAAATGGATGTATAGTAGATACAAAAAGATTATTTGTATAAGTCCATCAACTGAGGATAATCTACGAGAATCCATTCATGATTATTCGGATAAAATATGTACTATCCCTAATGGTATTGATATAGCCAATTATGCTATAGCAAGTTCTGTAGAAAAAGATACCATATCGAAAAATCCAGAACGAAAAGTTATAGCTATGGTTGCGGGATTTCGTTATCAGAAAGATCAAGAAACAGTGATTCGAGCTATGACACTTTTACCTGAAAATACAGAACTATGGTTGGTAGGTGATGGAGAACGAAGAACTTTAATAGAGCAATATATAAAGCAATATAAGCTTGAAAATCGTGTACTTCTATTAGGTATTCGCAGTGATGTGTCTTCTATTTTAAAAACTGTTGACATTGTGGTGCAGTCAAGTCATTGGGAGGGTTTTGGACTTGCAGCTGTAGAAGGAATGGCTGCAGGAAAACCTGTTGTAGCTACTGATGTGGCGGGTTTATCACAAGTTGTAGAAGGAGCAGGTATTTTATTCCCTTTAGGCAATGAAAAGAAACTCGCAAATATCCTAAAACATTTACTTTCTGATGAAAAACACTATAACTCAGTAGCTGAGCAATGTCAATTGCGAGCAAAACAATATGATATTGTACAGATGGTTGATAGTTATCATGATATATATGTAAGATTAATATCTACAGTTAGCAATGAATAACAACCCAATAAAAATAATCCGTGCCGTTACCGTGTCCCAGTCCTGCGGCTTTTATACAGGAATAGTTCCAGAGTTGCAGAAGCAAGGGTATGAGGTTGTTTCAGTTTCTTCGCCCGGACCAGAGTTACAGGAACTGCGAGAGATGGGGGTGAGGTGCGTCGAGGTGCCGATGAAGCGACGCATGGCACCTTGGAAGGACTTGAAGTCGCTGTGGAACTTGATTCAAGTGTTTCGAAAGGAGAGGCCCTATATGGTGCACTCCATGACACCCAAGGCAGGGCTACTGTGTATGTTGGCCGCTTGGTTGACGCGCGTACCCCGACGCGTGCATACATTTACCGGATTGGTGTGGCCTACATCAACCGGCATGTCGCGGAGGATATTGATGTTGACCGACTGGCTGACTTGCGCCTGTGCCACCCACATTATTCCGGAAGGAAAAGGAGTGATGGACGATTTGCAACGGCATATCACCCGGAAGCCGATGCGGGTGTTGGGCTATGGCAATGTGATGGGGGTGGATATGGCATTTTGGAAGAAGGAAAATGCCGATAAGGAGCATGTGGCACGTATCAAGGATGCTTCGCGATTTACCTTTCTGTTTGTGGGACGCATTGTAAAGGATAAAGGCATTGATGAACTGGTTGAGGCCTTTTTGAAACTTAGAAAGCAAAGACCTATGCGCCTGTTGCTGGTAGGTAAATTTGAAGATGCGTTGGACCCTATTTCTGACAAAGCGCGAAAGGCTATTGAAACGTGCGAAGATATAGAATATGTCGGTCCGCAATATGGCAAGGATCTGTTAGCCCATTATGTAGCCGCCGACTGCTTTGTATTTCCAAGCTATCGTGAGGGCTTCCCCAATACGGTGCTTGAAGCCGGAGCTATGGAACTGCCTTCGGTGGTGACGGATATCAATGGAAGTCGCGAAATAATTGAAGACGGACGGAATGGCTTGATTGTTCCTTCGAAAAATGCCGAGGCATTTCGTGAGGCCATGGAACGAATGCTAACAGACGATGCCATGCGGCAACGCATGGCCGGAGCAGCGCGTGAAATCATTGCCACACGTTTTGAACAAGGTTTTGTCAGAAAATGCCTGTTGGATTTTTATGGGGAGATTATAAGCAGGTAAGTAGGTGCTGAAACAAATTAAATACGGAATAAATATGGAGTGATTTGTAGTAGTTGCACTCTACAACTTACTCATTCTTTCCTCCCCACCCGAGTGGCGGCATTGGCGCAGAGCGATACTGCGGTGGGGAACTTGTTTTAAATCAATAGAAAACGTAGAACTTCTAGTTGATTTTTTTACTTTGAAATTCTCTATTTTATTATGACTCATAACGAACAAGCCTTGTTGAGGCTTGTGCGCCTATCCCTTGCAGCCGATGCTGTGAGGGAGGATGCTTTGTTGCCTACTGGTATTGATTGGTCCGCGCTGCTATCTATGGCTTGGCGACAAGGGATGAGCGCTTTGGTGCTTGATGGCTTGGAGCGTTTGCCCGAATCGCAACGTCCGCCTAAACCGCTGTTGTTGCAATGGATTGGTCGCGCAGCCATGATGGAACAACTTTATGCCAAACATGAGCAATGCATTGCCTCGTTGGCCGACTTTTACGCCTGCCACGGCATACGTATGCTTTTGCTCAAAGGGGTTGGTTGCAGTTGGTGCTGGCCCCGTCCGCAGCATCGGCCCGTGGGCGATGTGGATGTGTATTTGTTTGGACAAAAGGAAGAAGCAGATCAACTGGTGGAGCAGGAATTAGGCATGGCGGTACACCGCGAATACCATAAACATTCCACTTTCAGCTATCACGGCGTAGAGGTAGAAAATCATGCTAAATTTATTGACGATGTTTCGCACAAAAGCAACATCAGTTTTGAAAAGACGCTGATGGATGTGCTTGCTCAAGAAACGTGTATGGCAAGTCCGATACATCATGTATGCTTACCTCCACCCACCTTTGGCGCATTGTTTCTGTTGCGTCATACCGGAGAGCATTTTTCCTCGAATGAAATACTGTTGCGTCATGTGCTGGATGTGGGCACTTATTTTCAGCAGCATCATGCAGCTATGGATTGGTCCTATATATATAAGGTATATAAGGAGCAGCGCATGACCCGTTTTTTCAATGCCATAGCCACCATTTGTGTGGAGTACTTCGGTATGGGTGCTGCCTGCTTTTCCTCAGAAGATTCACGCTTCGCCTTTGAACGCGATTTGCCTCTGGCAAACCGCATCCTCGCAGATATTTTTGCAGAGAAAGAAAAACTCCCCATGTCTACAGTTGGAATCGACACCCTTGGCAAAAAGTTGAAGTATGCTATAGGTAAAAGCCGCCGCTGGTGGCATAACCGCTGGAAGTACAGCCTTGTCTACAATGAAAACATCTTTGAATCGTTTGTGTGGCTGGCTAAGAATAGGATGAACTAAAACAACAAAAATATGTACAAACATTTTTTCAAACGAGTGATTGATTTCTGTATCGCACTTGTGGCACTCGTGTGCATTAGTCCGATACTTTTAGTAGTAACCATTTGGCTGCATTTTGCTAATAAAGGAGCCGGTGCTTTCTTCTTTCAAGAGCGACCGGGGAAGAATGAGAAGATATTCAAAGTTATCAAATATAAAACGATGACGGATGAGCGTGATTCTGATGGAAATCTACTTCCTGATGAGGTCCGTTTGACGAAAATAGGCGCATTTGTTCGTTCTACATCAATTGATGAGTTGCCACAGTTGATCAATGTATTGAAAGGTGATATGGCATTGATTGGGCCAAGACCACTATTGGTTAGATATTTACCTTGGTATACAGAAGAAGAGCGCCATAGACATGATATCAGACCAGGTATTAGCGGTTGGGCTCAAAGTCATGGACGAAATTCGGTTACATGGGATGAAAAGTTGGCTATGGATGTATGGTATGTAAATCATGTCTCTTTGAAAACAGATTTATGTATTATTTGGACTACAATAAAATCTGTTCTTCGTAGAGAATCTGTAGAAGTAGCTGGCGTGGAAGCACTTGATGTTTATAGAATGAGGAAAAAAGAAAATCAGTAATAAGATACTAATCGAAATTGTTATTATTTTGAATAATTATGAAAAAAGCAATTGTTTTTGGTGCAACTGGTCAGCTTGGATGCTACAGTGCATTAGCTCTTAAAGATAGTGGTTATGATGTGGTGGCCGTAGGAAGAAGAACATCAGATAATGGTTTCTTTAAGACAAGAGATATAGACTTTGTTGGAGGTTTTGATATTTCGAAGAAGGAGGCATTCGATTTGCTTCCTAACCAGAAGTATGATGTTGTTGTAAATATGGCTGGCACGATGCCGGCGCATGCTGATAGAAATATGATGCCATATGTGCAGAGTATTGTTGTTGGTACTGTAAATCTTTGCAACTGGATGAAGCAAAATGGAACAAAGCGTATTGTCTTTAATACAACACCTAGTGATGTGGCTGAACATTGGGGTGGAACGGAGCCAATAGATGATGATGCTTCAAGATCATTTCCAAAGAATGGAAATGACCATGCTGTATATGCTATATGTAAGCGTGCAGCATGTGATATTTTAGAGCATTGCCAGATAGCAGATGGTTTTGAACCATGCATATTCCGTCATTTCATGGTTTATGGTTGGCATCCTGATGCTTGGTACTACCTTGATGGTCAAAAACGAATGTTGCCATGGCGTTATATGATTCGTCGTTGCATTAATGGCGAAAATATTGATGTGTATGGTGATTCTTCTCGTTTAAAGGAACTCCTCTATATTAAGGATTTTGCTGCTGCTATTGTTCGAGCTGCAGATACTCATATCTGTGGTATATTCAACCTTCCTGGTTATAAACCATATTCTTTGGATGAAATGGTTGATGGTATTATGGCTGCATTTGCAAAGAAAGATGCTGTAAAGACTCATCGTCCAGAAATGCCTGACACTCCTCAAATTCTTCTTTCAGGCAAGAAGAGTGCTGAAGTACTCGGATGGAAACCACAATGGACTTGGGAGGCAGCTTGCGAAGATATGAAGGCTGAATGCCAAAGCAATCCTATTGAATTGATGTGGGGACCTATTGAGGAAGAAGATAGAATCAAGTAATTCGATGGAACAAATTAATTACAACTTGCTTAAATCCTTGGATGAAAAGTATGGCTCGCCATTCTATATCATGGATCCAGATAAGTATAAGCAAAATATCAGTAACTTTATTAATGCTTTTAAAAAGAAGTATGATAAGGTATTGGCTGGATATTCGTTCAAGACTAACTATGTTCCAGCCCTTTGTAACATAGCAAAAGAGGTTGGATGTTACGCAGAAGTGGTCTCTGATATGGAGTATGCACTCGCTGTTAAGCTGGGTTTTGAAAAGATTATCTTCAATGGACCAATTAAGCGTCAGCTAGTTTTACATGATGCAATTGAGCGTGGTGCAATCATTAACCTTGATAGTGAATATGAGGTTGAAGATATTTGTGCATACAAGGTTGCCAATCCTACTAAGGATATTAAGGTGGGCATGCGCATAAACATCAATCTGACAGATGAAAATGGCAACAGTTCAATCCAGTGTGGATTGCGTTTTGGCCGTTTCGGATTCCCTGATGAGATTATTGGCCGGAACATAGAGAAACTTCACGAAGTAGGTGTGAAGATAATCTCATTGCATGGTCATACTTCAACATCAGATAGAGCTGTACTAAATTACAAAATCATTACTCAGCACATGCTTGCTGTATGTGAGAAATACCAGTTGAATGATCTTCTATATTTTGATATTGGTGGAGGCTATTTTGGTGCTTCCCCAGAAGGTATGGATTTAACAGGCCGTCCAAAGTATGAGGATTATGCAGATTGTGTTCTCGGGGAAACTATGGTAAACGAGTGGTTCATGAAGCAGAAGCCATACATAGTTATTGAACCAGGCTCTTCTGTTGTATCAAATGTATTTACCTATTATACAAAGGTGTATCAGAATAAGAGAGTTGGAAAGGTTAACTTTGTGATGGTAGATGGATCTGTATTTGATGTAAAACCGACAATGCACTTCAATAACCTTCCTCATGAAGTTTATAGAGCTTCAAGTACCCCAGAGACTTATATTTGTGATGTCGTAGGTTCTACGTGTATGGAGAAGGATGTCATGTTAAAGGAAGTTGAGTTGCCAAAAATGGAAGCTGGTGACTACATTCAATTCCGTGGCGTTGGTGCCTATACAATTTGTATGACTCCAACATTTATCAATTACCTAGAACCTATTCTGATGGTTGATGGTAAAGATTTTGTAAAGGTTAGAAGAAGACAGAATATTGACGATATAATTCAGATATATAAATACTAGATATATATGAATATTCTTTTTACTTGCGCAGGCAGACGCACCTATCTGCTGAAATACTTCAAGGAAAATTTGAGTGAAGGCGATAAGGTGGTGGCTACAGATATGCAGTTGTCGGCTCCAGCTTTGCAGGTGGCTGATGTGAAACTGCAAGTTCCGGCAGTGTACGACCCGAAGTATATTGACATCACTTTGCAGATTTGCAAGGAGCAAAAAATCGATGCTTTGCTCTCGCTTAACGATTTGGAACTGCCTCTGCTGGCAGAGAATAAGGCTCGGTTTGAAGCTGAGGGTGTGAAGGTTATTGTGAGTGATCCCAAGGTTATTGACATAGCTTTCGATAAGTACAAGACTGCACAGTGGGTAGAATCGTTGGGGCTGAAATCGCCCCAAACCTTTGTGCGTTTGGAAGATGCAAAGCGAGCCTTGCAAACCGGTGAACTGGTGTTCCCCTTGTTTATGAAACCTCGTTGGGGGGCAGGTTCTATCGGTTTGGAAACCATTGCCGATATGGAAGAACTCGACACCTACTATAACCTGTTGATGAAGAAAATCAAGAAGACCATTTTGGCTACGGCTTCGGTGGGGGATGAGTACATCATGATACAAGAGAAACTCACAGGTAATGAGTTTGGACTGGACGTGATGAACGACCTTGAAGGTAACCATGTGGCTGTGAGCGTGAAGCAGAAGTTGGCCATGCGTGCCGGAGAAACGGATAAGGCAGTAACACTTGATTTACCCGAGGTGCGCGAGATTGGTCGTAAAATTGGTGAGGCATTGAAGCATATCGGAAACCTTGATGTCGACGTGATGCAGAATGCAAAAGGCGAATACTGCGTGCTGGAACTGAATCCCCGCTTCGGTGGCGGTTTCCCGTTTAGCTACGAAGCCGGTGTAAACCTTCCGAAAGCTATAATTGAATGGATTAAGGGCAATGAGGTGGATGCCGCCATGCTGCAACCTGCATACGGACGCATGTTCTCGAAGAATGACTATTTGATGGAGATTAAATAATTAGTAAACAAGTGCTAGTAGGTTTGCCAGATAGCAAAAAGTACAAAGAGAGCGAATCCTTTGTAAAAAATATACAATAAATATGTCAGAAGAACGTAAAACGATTTATCTATGCCTTGCCCACATGAGTGAGGCCGGTTTGGAACAGAAATATGTGAAGGAGGCATTTGATACGAACTGGGTGGTGCCTATGGGACCGAATGTGAACGCCTTCGAAAAAGACCTGGAGGCGTTTGCCAACAGTAAGGAGGATGGAACAGAGCCGCTCGACAGAAAGGTGGTTTGCCTTTCGGCCGGAACGGCAGCGGTGCATCTGGCACTGATTGGCTGCGGCGTAAAGGCAGGCGACGAAGTGCTGGTGCAAAGCTTTACGTTCTGTGCTTCGAGCCATCCGGTGACTTATCTGGGGGCGAAGCCCGTGTTCGTGGGTTCAGAAAGGGATACTTGGAACATGGACCCCGTTCTTTTGGAAAAGGCCATCATCGACCGCAAGGAAAAGACCGGCAAACTGCCGAAGGCCATTGTGCCCGTAGCTCTGTATGGTATGCCTTACCGCATTGACGAAATCATGGCGATTGCCGACAAATACGGCATTCCCGTGGTGGAAGATGCTGCCGAAGGCATGGGTTCGCGTTTCGGCGGACAAGTGCTCGGTACGTTCGGAAAGTACGGCGTGCTGTCGTTCAACGGCAACAAGATGATTACGACATCGGGCGGCGGTGCCCTGATTTGTCGCAGCGCAGAGGACGCCAACGAAGTGATGTGGTATGCCACCCAAGCCCGCGATGCTTACCCCTACTACCAGCACACGGCCATCGGTTACAACTACCGCATGTCGAACATCTGCGCCGGTATCGGCCGCGGACAGATGACGGTGCTCAACGATCACATTGCCCACCACAAGCACGTGCAGGCCTTGTACGAAGAGCTACTGAAAGACGTGCCCGGTGTGCACATTCATAAGCAGCCCGCCGACCCACGCTACGATGCCAACTTCTGGCTCTGCGCAGCAACGCTTGACGAGGACGTGAAGGTGCAGGGACAGGAAAATGCTTATAAGGAAGTAATCAAGACGGCTGTGGGTGGAGCTGCCGGCGTGATTCATGCCGTAGACTCAGCCACGACCGACTGTCAGCCGAACGAAAACGTGGAAGCCTTGCGCGTGTTTATGTTAGGCAAAAAGGTGGAATGCCGCCCCGTTTGGAAACCCATGCACAAGCAGCCGGTGTATGCCGATGCTGCCGTATATACCAACGGTGTGGAAGAAGACCTGTTCAAAGTCGGCTTCTGTTTGCCGGCAGGTCCTTGGGTGACGGACGAGGACGTACATTATATAGTAGACTGCATTAAGGAAGCGATTGTTCGCTAAACCTCCTAGTTACAGAGCGATTAACGACACGATATGTAAGCGGCATATCCTGTGCGTTAATCGCTCTTTTTATATTCTGTTCATGATGAATTCGCTGATAAAAGCTATGTGGAAGTTCTGTGTCTTCCTGTTTATACCGCGCAAATCGAATCACTTACCCAATAATTAAAAGCAATGGAAATAAACAACGATTTTTTACAAAACCTCATGGAACAGGCCAAGGTAAATCCCCGTTTGCGCCAGAGCTATGATTTAAGAACCTCGTCAGACGATCATTCGCAGCGCATACTGAATGCGCTGTTGCCCGGAACGATTGTTCCCATTCACCGACATCCGCACAGCAATGAAAATGTACTTATTCTGTGTGGTAAACTCTATGAAATAATCTTTGACGAAAGTGGCCACGCGACGGAGCGCATTCTTCTTGACTCTACCACAGGCAATCATGGTTGCATTATCCCGCCCAACGCATGGCATACGATAGAAGTGGTGGAGCCATCTGTTATTTATGAAGCGAAGGATGGCAAATATGGCGAGGATGGCAGCGAAACGTTTAAACCAATTTCTTAGAACCATTCTACCATAAAAAGGAACAAAAAGTAGGTGGAAATATCTTTGTAGAAATGGAGTAGGGAAACGCTCGTGTTACGTACGTTTTAGAAATCGGAATGCGATAAAATGGTATATCCCTATTTCATTTTTTTTGCGCTTAAAAAACGCTCTGAAATGCTTGTAAATAAAAGGGTTAGGGGCTTTGAAAAGCTGTTTGAAAATATAGGGGTGCGATATCAGGTGCCGAAAAAATTTGGATTTCGGGGTGTTTAGGTTGTATCTTTGCTTCGCCAAGTCAGGCTGCACCTCAGCATAACTTTCGAAAACAAGTTTTCAAGTTCTGCATTCGGTTTGCACTGACATTGCGTTGCGAAGTCAGGCTGCACCTCAGCCTTGATGGATGAAAAAACTATAGATTCCTTATTTATAAAGTGTTCTTTGACATATTGTTACAAAAGAAAGTAAGGCAGGTAGGCCTGTCTGAAACATCGGGGTGAATGAAGGATTTTTGTGTGGTTGTAAGGAGCTATCCTCGAAAAGATGTAGGATTTCGGCAAAAGTATCTTCGAAAAAGTGTGATGGTTGTTGGTTTTTATCCTCGAAAAAGTGCGATTACCTACTTCAATGCAAATTATTTTTTCTTCATCAACCTATCATATAATAAATAG
>FR901729.1 GCA_000437675.1 Prevotella sp. CAG:891 | reverse complement strand
AATTACTGAATATCAACAGAAAAAGATATTCTTAAGAGACTATTATAAGTATGGAAAGCACTGAGTTTAATCAGTGCGTGTTCTTGAACCGCACCTACTTTTTACTCGGAACATTGGGGGATTTACGTCAGCAACCCACTCATCGTGCCTGCCAGCCAGCGGCACGGGCAATGATTTGAGGTATTTGTGTGTTGTCCATCTGTCCGTGGAAAGCTTCAGCCCCTGCACCAATGGCAAACACAGGTACATAGCCGTTGGAGTGACCTCCGCTTTGCCAGCCAATGAGGGCACATTCGGCCATGATGGCACGAGCCGTATCAGACAGAGCATCGATATGTGCGTAAAGCGACTTTTTATCGTCGGCACTGCCTTTCATTAAATTTTCGTAAGCAGCGTGCAAGCGTTTGGTTTGGGCATCCGAGAGTTTCACACTTTCGCCAAAACCCCAGTTTGCTTTCAAGTCGGCCTGCACCTTTTCCCAAGTGAGCTTGTTGCCGAGTTTTTCGTGCAGCGCCTTGATGTGTTTGCCATAGGCTTCGGCACTCATGCGCTGGTAACGCAATACATCGGTGTGGAGTTCATAAGGACCGCAACCCAGCGATATGCCGCCGGTTTCGTGGTCGGCTGTGACGACAATGAGCGTTTCGTCGGGGTGCTGTTCGTAAAATTCGTAGGCCACTCTGATGGCTTGATCCATGTCGATTACTTCGTGGAAAACAGTGGCAGCATCGTTGCTGTGGCAAGCCCAGTCGATTTTTCCACCCTCAACCATGAGGAAGAAACCGTTTTTAGCCTGCTGCGTAAGAAACTTGATGCCGGCACGGGTAATTTGCTGCAACGTAAGGTCTGACTTTTTGCGGTCAATGGCGTAGGGCAACGAGGCACGCTCGGTTTTGCTGGCTTCCTCGGTTTGAAGCAAAATCATTTTCTGTGCCTTGGCGGCCTGCTTCTGAAATTGCTTGTAGCCACGTACCAGGGTGTAGCCAGCCTGGCGGCATTCGTCGTAGAGCGAGGGAGAATCGTTTTTTTTGCCGGTGGGTTGCATGAAATCAGAACCGGCATAGAAGTCGAAACCGGCTTTCACGAGGTCCTGACCTATGGCGTAATACGAGCCGCGACCGCCCTGGTGGGCATAGAATGCAGCAGGGGTGGCGTGGTCAACGCTCACACTGGTGCTTACGCCAACTGCGGCTCCGGCCTGAGATGCCCACTGGGCCACGCTCGTTACCTCGGTTTCCTTATCGGCCAACACACCGAGTGCCCCATTGCGCGTTTTGTTTCCGGTAGCCAGTGCGGTTCCGGCCGCAGCAGAGTCGGTTACGCCGTTCGTGGCCGAATAGGTGGTGACGAGGGCGGCATTGGGAAACTGCGTGAAGCAAAGCGGAGTGACACCGATGCGGCCTTCGAGTGCTGCCAGATAAGTTTGGGTGCCGTTTACCTGATTCACGCCCATGCCGTCGCCAATGAAGTAGAACACGTATTTGGCTTTACCTTCGGCCCAAACAGCCATGCTGAGGGCAAAGAGCATGCACAGGGATAAAAGTTTTTTACACATATAATATATAGGAGTTTAGTTTTGAAAAAGTATGAGTAATGAAAGCGGAATGTAGATTACAAAAAAAAGCAATCGCAGGGCGAAGCATTTGCCAGCCTTGCGATTGCACTTCTGCTTGTAATTACTTGCCCCATTCTCCGGGATTAGCACGCCATTCGTGCAACATATTTACGTGTTCCTGCTTGATGTAGCCGGTTTGCAGGGCTACTTCTACAACTGCATTGTAGTTGGTCAGCGTGGTGAGTTCAACACCAGCCTTGGCAAAAGCTTCTTCGGCTACGGGGAAACCATAGGTGTAGCTGGCAACCATACCAATTACTTCGCAACCGTGGGCGCGGAGAGCCTCAACGGCTTTAAGGCTGCTGCCACCGGTTGAAATAAGATCTTCAACTACCACAACCTTCATGCCCGGCTGCAAATCGCCCTCGATGAGGTTGGTCATGCCGTGATCTTTGGGTTTCGAACGCACGTAAGCAAAGGGAAGGCTCAGGGCATCGGCTACCAAGGCACCCTGGGCAATGGCTCCGGTAGCAACACCGGCAATGGCCTGTGCCTCGGGATATTTTTCTGCCACAAGGCGGCTCAGTTCCAATTTCACGAAACTGCGCAGTGCGGGGAAAGCAAGTGTTTTGCGGTTGTCGCAATAAAAAGGTGACTTCCAACCGCTGGCCCAAGTGAAGGGTGCTTCGGGTTGCAACTTAATGGCTTTTACATTCAGCAGTTTTTCTGCAAAGATTGTTTCAAGTGTACTCATAATGCGTAAAAGAGTTTAGCAAGGGGCCGTTCGGTAAACGCAATGCTTGCATTCGGCCCTCATCATGGGCAAAGTTACAGCAATCTGAATGAAGAACAAAAATAAATAGCTGATTTTTGTGCATTTCGCTACGTAGTTAATACATTATTTGTACTTTTGTTCAGACGTCTGCAAAAGTGGATGCTTTCAAGGAGTGTTCTTTACGAACTGCAATGAGCAGAATTTACTTGCGCTTGCAGCTTGTGTGCCGCGCGCTCCTTACTGCAAACAATCAAAGTCGGGGGCGAATTGTGTTTGATGCGTCCCTATCCAAATGTCCATTATGAAGCAATCTACCTTATTATCCTTAATGGCAGCTTTGCCTTTGTGCGCGGCTGCCCAAAACTCAAAACCGAACATTATTCTGTTGGTGGCCGACGACCTGGGCTTCGGCGACCTTTCGTGCTATGGGGCGCAACGTGTGGCTACACCGGCTATCGACAGTTTGGCTGCCAATGGTGTGCAGCTGACAAATATGCACGCTTGTGCTTCAACTTCTACTCCGTCGCGCTATGGCATGCTGACGGGTGAATACCCCTTCCGCCGCCGAGGCACCAACGTGGCTGCGGGCGATGCCGGAACCATCATACAGCCTGAACAGAACACGGTGGCAAACCTGATGCACCGTGCCGGATATGCCACAGCGGCTATTGGTAAATGGCACCTGGGACTGGGCAGCCAGACGGGTAAACAAAACTGGAACGGCGAATTGGATATTACGCCGGCAAACTTGGGCTTCGATTACCATTACATCATGGCGGCTACGGCTGACCGTGTGCCGTGTGTATATATCGAAAACGGACGGGTGGCAGACTACGACCCGAAGGCCCCCATCAGCGTGAGCTATATCAAGAACTTCGAGGGTGAACCTACCGGTAAGGCAAACCCGGAACTGCTGACAAAACTGCACCCGTCGCACGGTCACAACCAAAGCATTGTGAACGGTATTTCGCGCATCGGATATATGAAGGGCGGCGGACGGGCACTTTGGCGCGACGAGGATATTGCCGACAGCATCCTGTCGCACGCCGTGCGCTTTATCGACTCGCACCGTCGCAGTCCTTTCTTTATGTATCTTTGTACGAACGATGTGCATGTGCCGCGTATGCCGCACGAACGTTTCAGAGGAAAAAGTGCCATGGGATTGCGCGGCGAAGCTATTTTGCAGTTCGACTGGACGGTGAAACAACTGACAGAGGCACTGCGGGCACGCGGACTCGACCGCAACACCATG
>FR901728.1:2783-11365 GCA_000437675.1 Prevotella sp. CAG:891 | reverse complement strand
AAAGAAAAAATGCTCGGCTGCCTGTATGGGCAAGCAATCGGCGACGCACTTGGACTTGGCTCGGAATTTATGAGCAAAGACGAGGTGTTAAGGAATTATCCCGACGGACTAAAGAATTATGACCAGATAATTCAGGATACGCATAGACGAAGGTGGGCGAAAGGTGCGTGGACTGATGACACAGAAATGATGTTGTGCATTCTTGAAGGATTCGAGAATGGCCGATTCAACTCTCATCGGGTTGCCTCCAACTTTAAGGATTGGTTCAATGGTGAGCCAATGGGGATTGGTAGCCACACTTACAAGGTGTTGTGCATGGGAGACTATGTTGTACAACCTGAGATGTGCTCAAAACTATGGTGGGACCTGTCCCGCCAACAGAGTGCGTCAAACGGAGCCTTGATGAGAACCTCAGTGGTCGGACTTGCTGAGAATAAAATAGAGCAACAAGCAGAGGCTATATGTAAGCTGACGCATTATGATCCCCGCTGCGTCGGTTCATGCGTAATTTCCGCTTTGATTATCCACAATCTTGTATGGCATGACAGGCAACTCTCTTATGATGAAATAAAAGATATAGCCCAACGATATGACAATCGAATACTCGAATGGGTGGATGCAGCTTATAATAGTTCGGATATATCCATGCTCGATATGGATGAGACTTATTCCATAGGTTACACTCTCCGGACATTGTCGGCAGCTTTGTGGTGTTATTGGCATTCTTCATCATTTGAAGAAGGTCTCCTGTCAGTGGTGAATGAAGGAGGTGATGCTGACACAAACGGTGCAATTGTCTGTGCAATCCTCGGCGCAAAATTTGGTTTTTCTTCAATTCCGGAATATTATATAGATAACCTACATAATGGAGAGGCATATCATAACAAAATCACACACTTTATATCAAAATCATCAGTTTATGAAAAATAGGAAATTTTTACATACCCAAATAATGAAACGATTCGTATTTTTCGTATTGGCAATTATATCTTTTTCCATGGAAATATTCTCGCAAAATAAAACAGACAGGTCCATAAATACTTTGGAGGAGAAGATATATGGTTTAAGTTTGATTTGGTCTGAAGTGAAATATAATTTTGTGAACATAGACAATCTGGACTTTGACTTAGATAGCCTTTATCGTGAAACCATGAAGCGCGTGATAGAAACACAAGATGATGTAGCTTATTACAAAGAACTTTCATGCTTTATGAATAAGTTGAATGATGCGCATACAGAATTGATTGACTATCCTGAATCGGGTTATGAGGAAACTGACTATCCTAATTACGGGACAAAATACATTGATGGGAAATACTATTTTATTAAGTATAAAAAAGATTGTCCTTATTCTGACCCTAACTTACTTGGTGCAGAAATTATTGAAATTGACGGACTGCCTACTCAACAGTATGTAGAAAAAAATGTCTTGCCATACATCACAGGCTCAACACAGAGATTCAAACTGAATCAGGCAGGCCGTATATTGCTGAATGGCTTACAGGGAAGTTCAATCCAAGGTAAAGCTCAATGCATGGATGGTTGTATAAAAACATTCAATATCATACGCAACGGAGAGGCTATTCGCAGAGAGGACGATGTCTGGTTGCCCAAAGAGGAGTGTTCTTATTACAGCAGCAAGGCGGTAACATTAAATTGGAAGAATGACATAGCCATACTGAATATCCGTCGCTTTATTCCCGAATCAGTATGCAACGACATTGATAAGGCTATGACAGAAATTCATGCTCACCGGTGCAAAGGAGTTATTATTGACCTTAGAGGAAATGGCGGTGGAATAACCGATGTTGCCTGGAGGTTACAAATGTATCTGACACACGCGGACACCATTCGCTCTTTTGGTGCACAAACACGAATCAACTCCGGTTATGGGCGTGCACAAGGCAATTACAGAAAAGAATATGAAGATTTTTATTTATACAAAGCCTATAAAAATGAGCCACCTGAAATAGTAAGAAAACCCAAAGAAATTAAAGCCTTGAATTGCCCAGTTGTTATATTGATAGATAATGGAAGTTTTTCTGCTTGCGAAGATTTTCTCATCAATATATATGAAATGCCAAACAGGTCCATTTTGATGGGAGAAGAAACCGCAGGCTCTACAGGTGCACCCCTTGTCGTTGAATTGCCACATGAAGCACAGGCTCGCATCTGCACGATTCGGCCTTTGTTTCCTTATAGTATGAAACCATTTTTAGGAAAAGGCATTGTTCCAGACATAGAAGTAATACCAACACTGAATGATTGCTTGACAGGAAGAGATATCGTTATTCAAAAAGCGATAGATTTAATAAAATCTTACTGATTAAACTGGTGAAATAAGAATCCGAATTTTGTGCTTTTATAGCTATGATGCCAAGGCAATATAGTCCATGTTAATACAGACTGGATCAAGCAGGATGGTGCGTTGGATTCCACCGCATCTGAGCACAAACTTCGCTGGGGCGAGGAGAACCCCCTGACGGCTTTCGATGACAACGTTTGGCTATCGCCCATTTTCGGTTGCACCTCAGTCCATCGCCCAAGATGTTCCTAAACACAGAATAACCAACTATGGCACAATAACGCTGGTTTAAATGTAAAAATAAGTATGCATTTCTGCTTTACATAGAAAACTATCCTATAAAGGATTGCATTTGCCTCTTTCTTTGAAACTTACTTGCCGTTTTACGCATTTTCAGTTTCAGAGCAGGTTGTTTTCGATTCTTAAACGACAGAAAAAACGAATAAAACGGCTGAGGGTTTGGTGGGGAAGTAGAAAATTTGTAATTTTGCTGCCGATTTGTCCCGACGGAGGCACAAGCCTTGCGTGTGATGGCGAATTAAGCGATGTTAAGCACAGCAAATGGCTGGCGTTTGGTGCGTGAGTCTTGCCGTGTGAAAACTTAATTTAGAGTAACACATTTTAAAAACAAAACAACAATGAAGCAAATTGCTATCAGCGGTACCGCTCGTGTAGACCTTGGTAAGAAGGCTGCTAAAGAAATTCGTAAAAATGGTAATGTTCCTTGCGTTCTCTACGGAGAAAAGAAGGACGAAAACGGCGCTCCCGTTGCTACTCACTTCACGGTAAGCGAGAAGGAAATCAATAAGTTGATTTACACTCCCCACATCTACCTCATCGATATCAACATCGACGGCGTTGATCACAAGGCTGTGTTGAAGGAAGTTCAGTTCCACCCCGTTAAGGACAACGTTCTTCACGTAGACTTCTTCGAAGTACACGCTGAGAAGCCCATCGTTATGGGTGTTCCCGTTGTGGCTAAGGGCTTGGCTGAAGGTGTACGTGCCGGTGGTCGCTTGATGATGATGGTTCGTAAGCTCCAGGTTCGTGCTATGTACGATGCTATCCCCGAAAAGCTCGAAGTAGATGTTACTTCACTTCAGCTTGGTAAGAGCATCAGCGCAGGTCAGCTGAGCTTCGAAGGTCTCGAACTCGTAACTCCGAAGGAAGTTATCGTTTGCACCGTTAAGATGACCCGTGCAGCTATGGGTGCTGCTGCTGCTGCCGCTAAGGGAGCCTAATCCATCAGAAACGAGTGGGGCAGAACAGTATTTAATCTGTCGCACTTGATTTTGATACCCAAAATATAAAACATTTCGGCGTGCTGGCGAAAATGCAGCGTTCAGCCTCGTGCGGTGAAAGCCCATGAGGGCGGTAGCGTGGCGTTACGCAAGCACGCCGGTTTCTTTTTTTAGAAATCTGCGAATGAACTACTTGATTGTGGGGCTGGGAAATATTGGCGATGAATACGCCCGCACCCGGCACAACATAGGATTTCGAGTGTTGGACGCTCTGGCCGGGGCGTCCAATCTTGTGTTCGAGGACAAACGCTATGGCTTTGTAACCACCCTGAAAGTTAAGAACCAAACGTTGACGCTCCTGAAGCCCTCGACGTATATGAACCTTTCGGGCAATGCAGTGCGCTACTGGATGAACGAGAAGAAAATTCCCGTTGAGCGCGTGTTGGTGGTGGTCGACGATTTGGCATTGCCCTTCGGACATCTGCGACTCAAACCCGGTGGCAGTGAAGCCGGACACAACGGACTGAAACACATCACCTCGGTGCTGGGCACCCAGAAATATGCCCGTCTGCGTTTCGGTATCGGTAACGATTTTCCGCGGGGCGGACAGGTGGACTATGTGTTGGGCGAGTTTAGCGAAGAAGACCTCAAAACCATGGACGAACGCCTTGAAGTGGCTGGCGAAGCCGTGAAAACCTTCTGTCTGGCCGGTATCAACATTGCCATGAACCAGTTCAACAACAAATAACAGTCCCCTTATTGTATGACAGACTCCAAACCCAATGCCGAGAGCGGAAAGGCACGCGAGGCACGATTGGATAAATGGCTGTGGGCAGCGCGTATTTACAAAACCCGTACCCTGGCTGCCGATGCCTGCAAAAACGGACGTGTAACGATTAACGGGGCTCAGGCTAAACCCTCGAGAACCGTGAAACCCGGCGATAAAGTGGGGGTGAAGAAAGCACCGATAACCTATACATTCAGCGTAAAGCAAGCCATCGAAAAGCGGGTCGGTGCCAAGTTGCTTCCCGATATTCTTGAAAACATTACAGCTCCCGAACAGTACGAGTTGCTCGAAATGAGCCGTATCAGCGGATTCGTTGGACGCGCACGCGGTACCGGACGACCCACGAAGAAAGACCGACGGGCATTGGACGACTTTGCTGACAGCACACCCATGTATATGGGCGATGAATTCGACTTCGAGTTCGATGCCGACGACGATGAGGATTAAGCTATAGATTGCAACATAAGTATGGAACAGACAAAATGGGCACCCAACGTTGTGTTGGTCGATGCCGATTATTTAGATAATGTAGCCTTCGATTTAACGGTCAATTTTGAACGCATGATTGGCCGTCGCATTGAGCAGGCCGACCTTTGCCACTGGATTGACTGCATAGCCCTTGACAGCGGTTTGCGTCCGGGCGACAACGAAGTGCAGGTGCATTTTTTGCATTCAAAGCAGCGCGATGGTCTGAAATATTTTAACCCCTCGAAATTCGATGCCGACCTCAACGGCCTTTCTTTCAAGGATAACTTGGGACATTTCAGTCTGTTTGCCTTCCCGGTAGAAGAAGTGGTTGAAAAAGACGAGTTCGTGGTGCAGTCGCTCACCATGCTGGCCGATGCCAAAGAAATTCAGCGCCTGGCTGTAGTAGCCGATATGGAAGCTTACGGCGACCGTATCCGTAAAATCTGTGCCAACACCGAAGGCAAGGAAATATGCCTTTTCGCCATGGAACCCCAAAGCGGACGCGGCTTCAGTCAGGAAATACTGGGCTATTCGCTCATGTCGGCTTTAGGCATCAAGGGCGAAGAATTGCGCTGAAAACATGGCATGAAGTGTTACGGCATGTAAAATACGCCATTCCGTTTGGCAGAGCCTTCGGTTTAGCGTAACTTTGCCTGTAGCCAGACGTCGAGCCTATTGGACGGCACATCAAGGCGTACAGATACTTGTTTTTTTTAAGATTTAATTATGGATAATTCTACGATTCAACGCGTCAAGCAGCGTTACGGCATAGTGGGCAATTGTGAAGCACTGAATCGTGCCATTGAAATAGCCCTGAAAATAGCACCTGTCGATTTGTCGGTGCTGATTACCGGTGAAAATGGTGTGGGAAAGGAAGTGTTTCCGCGTATTATTCATGAGCATAGCTTACGTAAGAATAAAAAGTATTTTGCGGTAAACTGCGGAGCCATACCCGAAGGAACTATCGATTCGGAACTCTTCGGACACGAAAAGGGAGCCTTTACCGGAGCTGTCGACCAACGCGAAGGCTATTTTGCCGTGGCGAACGGTGGCACTCTCTTCCTTGACGAAGTCGGAGAACTGCCTTTGCAAACCCAGGCACGCTTGCTGCGTGTGCTCGAAACGGGCGAATACATTCGTGTAGGTGCCAGCGAAGTGCGCAAAACCGATGTACGCATTGTGGCTGCTACGAATGTCGACATGGAAAAAGCCATTTCTGAAGGAAAATTCCGCGAAGACCTTTATTACCGTCTGAACACCATTTCCATTCCTGTGCCCGCCCTGCGCGAACGAGGCGACGATGCCGCCTTGCTTTTCCGCAAGTTTGCGCTCGACATGAGCGAGCGTTACAAAATGCCCGCCATCCGCTTGACCGAAGATGCCCAGCGCATGCTCGTGGCCTATTCATGGCCCGGCAATGTGCGCCAGCTCAAAAACCTTACAGAAAATATGAGCGTAACGGCCGAAGAACGCGAAATCAATGCCGAGGCCCTTTCGCACTATTTGCCACGCGAATCGAAACATACGCAACTGGTGGCACTTGCTGAAAAGAAAGAACAGCACAGCTTCGAAAATGAACGCGAAATTCTGTATCAGATTCTTTTCGACTTGCGACGCGATGTGTCGGAACTGAAGCGCATTGTGCGCGAACAGCAAACTACCGATGAATCAGCCTTACACGCCTCGCGCACCGAAACACCCAATTTGCTGTTTGACCACGGTGCGCAGGTGAAACTTGCCAAAGATGCTGAAGCCGACGTGCCCTATTGGGATGCCGAGGAAGTGAACGACGACGAAGTGCCTTCAGTGTTCGAAGTGTTGCAAAGCCCCGTTCTCAATACATCAGATTTAAAACCGGCGATGGCTGCCAAACAACCCCAGTCGCTCAACGAGGTGGAACGCGACACCATTGCCAAGACTTTGGAACTTTGCAACGGCCGACGCAAAATGGCTGCCGAACAGTTGGGCATTTCAGAACGCACGCTTTATCGCAAAATCAAGGAATATGGTTTGGAATAAGGCTTGAGTTCTGCACCTGTCAGCGCGTTCCGTCTTTATTCCCCCCTCATGGTTTCAAGCCCACATTTATCTCCCCATTATCTCCATCCTTTCTGCAATGAACAGATTACGCTATATCTTTATCCCCATGTTACTGATGTTGCTGCTCACGGCTTGCACCATTAGCTATAAATTTACGGGAACAAGCATCAATTACGATTTGATTAAAACCATTCAAATCGATAAAATAGCCAATCGTGCACCTTACGGTTGGGCACCGATGGAGGCCATGTTCAACAACCAGTTGCAAGACCAGTATGTGAACCAAACCCGCTTGAAGTTGGTGAAACGAGGGGGCGACCTGCACATTGCCGGTGAAATTACCGGCTACGACCAGTTTAACAAAGCCATTTCGGCCGACGGATTTTCTTCGCAGGTACAGTTGAAGATGACTGTGAACATCCGTTTTGTGAACAGCAAGACCAATCAAAGTTGGGAAAAGCAATTCTCAGCCACTTCGCAGTACGACTCGAACTTGCAGCTCACTGCGGTTCAGGAAGGCCTGGTCAAGGAAATGACGAAAGACATTTGCGGCCAGATATTCAATGCCACAGTGGCCGACTGGTAGTTCATTCCAACCTTTCAGTCAGCAAACCGCTTGTTGGCAAAAGCCTCATTTTTTTGTCTGTTAATTGGGTAATCATCATTTTAATGACGCAGTTAATCTGCTACAAACGATTTTGTTGTAAATATCTATGGAAACAATAGCCGAGCTTATAGCTCATCCCGAAAAGCTGAATAAAGATACACTCCACGGGCTTCGCGAGTTCGTGGCTAAGTATCCGTACTATCAGGCAGCGCGGCTTTTGTTTTTGCAAAATCTTTTTTTGCTGCACGACCCCCTCTTTGACAAAGAACTGAAAAAGGCTGCCCTTTATTTACCCGACCGCAAGGTGCTGTTCGACATGATTGAGGGAAGTAACTATCAAATACAACCCACTCCGCTGCACCAGGAAACTGAAGAAAAAACAACCGAAGGTACCGACCGCACACAGTCACTTATCGACGATTTCCTCAACTCGTCGGTTGATTCCGGCACTTTGATGCCTGGCCGAAAACTTACGGCTGCCGATGCCACCACCGACTATGCCGCTTTCCTTTTGCAAATGGATGATGCAGAACCTGCAATATCCGAAGGAGAACAGCCGGAGCATACCGACCGAAGTTCGGCACTGATTGACGACTTTATCGAAAACAAGCCCGATCGCATACAACTACAGGAAAATCCGGAATTTACCCCCGAAATTCCTACCGAAAGCACAGCCGACGAAGCTGCCGACGAAGGCTATCTGACTATGACTTTAGCCAAAATTTACATCAAACAGCAGCGATATGAAAAGGCTCTTGAAATTATCCGCAAGGTAAATTTGAATAATCCGAAAAAAAGTAGTTACTTTGCAGACCAAATTCGGTTCTTGCAGAAACTGATAGTCAATAAAAAACATCAAAAATAATAAGCAAAATGATTTATTCTGTACTTGTAATTGCGGCTATTGTCGTAGCCATTTTACTTACATTCGTCGTGCTCATTCAGGAGTCGAAGGGTGGTGGTTTGGCTTCAAACTTTGCCGCTTCGAACCAGATTATGGGTGTTCGCAAAACAACTGACGTTATCGAAAAAGCCACTTGGACGCTTGCCGGCCTTCTCGTAGTTCTTTCTGTAGCTACTATTTTCTTTGCTCCCCGTACTTCGGATGCCGACACGGTGGTTACCACTGCTGCT
>FR901728.1:0-2761 GCA_000437675.1 Prevotella sp. CAG:891 | reverse complement strand
ACCACTGCTGCTCCTGCCGCACCCGTAGCTCCTGCCGCACCTGCCGCACCTGCCGCTCCTGCTGCACCTGCTCCTGCCAAGTAAGTAATATTACAATCCAGTCAGGCATTCTGTGCAGTTAAAACATAAAGAAGCAACACTGCCAGACAAACAGCCCCGTTGCTGATTCAATTATTGAATGGGTTTTAAGCCTTTCACCGAGAGGATGTTTATTAACCATTTTAAAGCCTTTTCATTCGTAGAGTTTAAGTGTTTATGTAGTGTCGTCCGCTGTTTTGTATGCGTGACAGACTCTCTAAACCCTTAAGCTCTTTTCTTTTTTGTTCCATGTCATTTCACCCATCATGCTTCGGTTCATCTACGCCCTTATTCTCCTGCTGTTCTTTGCAAAGGCACAATCAGACGTCATCACCTACATTTGGAGTATGCTTTTGGGACATCCGGCCCAACATTGGCCTTGGCTCAACGGCCTGTGGTTGTCGGACCATTGCCCTTGCCCCAGCGGCCTGTGGTTGCCGGCCCTGTTCACCGCCATTGCCTCCTGGCTTTCGCGTAAACTTCATCCCAATGGTCACCCCGTAGCCTATGTGTTCACCAGTTTTCTGGTCGTTTCGCTGGTCAGTTTCCCCTTTGTATCAGTTTGGTGGTGGGTAGCTGCGGTACTCATAGCCCTGTGTATAGCTCTGTTGCTAGTACTGTGGCGAAAGCGTTTGCTCCGTCAGTGGGGCAGTCAGCGCAGTTTGTGGCAGAACTTTATGCCCCCCACTGTGTTCCTGCTCGTACTGGGGCTTTACATGGGGGGGATGGCTGCAGCTCCCGATACTGTACACTATGAACTTCGCACAGCCGCAGCCCTGCATGCCCAGCATCCCCATCGCGCTTATAAGGTAGGTAAAAAGTCGCTGTCTACCTCCCCCCGTCTGTTTGCCCTGCGTTGCTATCTCATGGCCACCACCGGCAAGCACGGTTTAGCCGACAGTTTCTTTCAGCAACCCCTTCCGTATGGAGGAAGCAAAAACCTGCTTTTTCCCACCGACTATCGGCAAACGCTGATTTTTCCCCCCAGTGAACTGTATGCTCAGCTTGGGGCAAGTCCGCGTTCCGGCGAATCGCACCTTGCCTATCTGCAACGCTGTGCCAAATCAGCCGCAGCTCAGCGCAAGAGCGAGGCATACACTCCGGGCGTCGATTACTACCTGTGTGCCCTGCTGATGGATAAACGAATCGATTTGTTTGCGCGCGAAATGACTGCCTTCTACCCCCAGCGCATCCGTTCGCATCTGTTGCCCAGGTATTATGCCGAAGCATTGGTTTATTACACTCGGACCCGCACCCGTCCGTGCGTCATTTACCACGATGCAGCCATTGAAGCTAATTTGCGCGATTATGCCGAGATGGCAGCAAAGTACCCCGATTGGCGCGTACGTTACAATATGATGCGCCGTTCGTATGGCGAAACCTATTGGTTTTGGCATGAATATGAAAAATAACAAGAAAGTAGGGCAGTAGCTGCATGGGAACCCCAGCGAGCTACTGCCTTTTTCGTACGTGTCATTTTCTGACAAGCTATTTTCGCTTTGTAGAAATTGTATGGGAAAATAGGCTTGCTCCGTACGTTTTGAAAACCCGATAGAGATGAAATGGAATATCCCTATTTCATTTTTTTATTGTTTGAAAAGCGGTCGGGAATGCTTGTAAATAAAGGGAGTTCGAGTTTTTTTGCTGTTTGAAAAAGTGGAGGTGTGATATCTGGTGGCTCAAAAATTGGGCATTTGCAGTGATGAAGTTGTATCTTTGCAGAACCTATGAAGCATGATAGCTTTAATCCATCGGATGAAAAAACAAATATTCCAGTTCATTGTTCATGCAGCGTTCTTTGACATTATGTTACAACAGAAAGTAAGGCAGGCCTGTCTGAAACACCTATTTATATACCAGCAAGGGCCGGCATTGCTGGGAGTTGATTCCGAAATAGTTCGGAGGCTTATCCCAGACAATGCCAGCCCTTGTTTGATGCTGTGTGACGAAAGCAATCCTTGCAGCAGGTGAACACTATTTGTTCAGTTCCTCCCAAAAGGATTCGAGGTCTTCGTCCAATCCTTTCATAAGGTCGCCACTGATTACAATGGTGTCGTCGTCAACGAGATACAAGTCGGCAATCGTTTCGCGATCTTCGCCAATAAGTACATACGAATATGGTTTCAGAATAGCCACATTCTCGGTTACGTCCTTGATTTTCTGAATGGCTTGAATGAGAATAGGTTGCACCGCCTCGTAAAAGTGTTCGTCGTGATTGCCAATCCATTCCTCTACCACACAGCGAGTCAGTTCGTTGTCATCGTCGTCGAACACCAATAATTCGCCGCTTTCCTGTTTAACTTGCAGTTGCAGGTCGGTCAGTGGCAAACATTCCGCATCGGGCAGAAATTTCGAAGTCGCTTTGCGCAAGGCACGTTCTATTTGCTGGTAAGTTTGTTCTGAAGCAGTCATATTTGAATATTAAGGTAAAAGGCCATCTCGATAACAGCACCCGAAGTTTTCAGAAACCCTAAAAACAGTGCGTTAAGGAGAGGCTGTAAGGTTAGTAAAAGCATTGCGAAGCTAACGAATCATTTGCAAGGCAAAATACAAACGTTACGCTTCTGAAAGACGAAGATACAAATTTTTTGATAAGCATTTTCATTATTTCCCCCTTTTTTATAGAGACTCGCATTTGATAACCCCAAAATCTTCAGTTTAGGGGATGAAAAATGCAGGGTAG
>FR901727.1 GCA_000437675.1 Prevotella sp. CAG:891 | reverse complement strand
CTCGCAAAAATGGGCTTTTTAAGGGACGACTATGTAAATGTACATTAAAACGAACACCCCCATACTCCGTCGTGCCGGCGTTGTTTGAACAACGGACCGCACTATCCTGAAAATTTACTCCGAGCTTGTCGAAATTAGTTCCGCGATTGTCGAAATTAGTTCCGAGCTTGTTGAAATTAGTTCCGAGCTTGTTGAAATTTCTTCCGAGACTTTTTCAACAATCGCGGAACTACTGATAATCAGCACTTTCAAAAATTCAACAAAAACGGTTTGGCGCACACGGATATCGCCCTTCAATGAAGGAAAGCGCGCTGATTGGGCTTTTAGCTTTGTTAAGTCATTTGTTAAAACCGCTATGGGCGCAACAAGCAGTGAAGTACTTTCCAATCCAAAATGTTTTGAGGTTATGCTTCGTGGTGTAAGTGGCAGCGACTGCTGTTCAGAACAACCATTTCAGGCACGGATTGTTACATAGCTTCAGTTATTTATTTCAGACTTTAAAATGGCTTGGTTATAGAACTATGCCTACAAAAAAAACATCTTTTACTAAGCCCTGGCATTTCACAGGGAGGCACCATGCGAATCGACTGTGACGAAATTTTGCATTTCACAGGCAGCAAGTAATCATTTTTGCGTGTTCCCCACACCTTTTTGCTGCTGATCGACTATCTCACACCTTCCCTTAAGTTACTCAACTCCCTTTGCCTTCTTCATCCCCCCATCCTATGACTTTTCAAAAATCCCAATGACACGATGACACTTTGACCTTATTGAACTTTTTGACCTTTTGCCCTTTTC
>FR901726.1 GCA_000437675.1 Prevotella sp. CAG:891 | reverse complement strand
GCCTTACTTTCTGTGGTAACAAAATGTCAAAGAACGATGGATTGCTGAAAAGATAATTCTGTTTTTTCATCCGTCGGTACTGTGGCGAAGCCCATATTTTGATTGCAAAGATACAACACGCACCCCTCGGAATCCATTTTTGAAGGTCAGTAGCAAAAAATCTTTACGAAAAAAAGGTATCCGCATCAATGCCGCAAACAACTTTAACAGCTTAAAGAGAGAAGATTGCCTGTGTTTTTTGTAATTTTGCACTGTATTGTAATAAGTCATCTATACATTATTCATTTATTAGTAGTATTTGACATGTTAAGCAAAAAGATGGAAGAAGCGCTGAATGCGCAGATCAATGCCGAAATGTGGTCGGCTTATTTTTACCTGTCAATGTCTGCCTGGTGTGCAGCTGCCGGTAAGCCCGGTATGGCACACTGGTTCGAAGTGCAGTTCCGCGAAGAACAGGACCATGCACGCATCTTTTTCAACTATGTGTTGCAGCGCGGAGGCCGTGTGGAACTGAAGTCTATCGATGCTGTGCCTACGGAATGGAAGTCGGAACTCGACGTGTTCGAAAGCACCCTGGCACACGAAGAAAAGGTGACCGCACTCATCAATAACCTTTTTGCACTGACCACGGCTGAAAACGATTACGCTACGCAAAGCATGCTCAAATGGTTTATCGACGAACAGGTTGAGGAAGAAGACAACGTGCGCAACATCCTCGACAATCTGCGTATGCTCAACGGCAACGGCTACGGCCTGTTCATGGTCGACAAAGAATTGGCTGCCCGCACCTACACGCCGGCATCGCCCCTCGGAGCTGAGGCATAAGGTCATGCGCCTGTATTGGCAGTTTCCTTGAAAGCAGGCGTTCCAAATCATGAGGTTCATCCATCGTGTTTGGAACACCTGCTTGTTTTCCCTCGTCATTTACCCGCAAGCCCCGGATGGGTGAGCTGGCATTTCCTTTTTTTAAAAAACAATAACCGCAGGCGGTGATAGCCCGAACCCCGGTTCTTCGCCTGCCTTAAGCCCCGATATGCAATGAATAAATTGGGACTCAGAATCGTTATCGGCTATTTACTGCTCACCGTGTCGCTGTGCGCTGCGGTATGGTTTATTGTGCGTTCAGCCCGTGCAGCTTCAGGCGTGTCCGAAGTTGAGCGGGCTGTAGCTGTGCAACGCAACGCCATAGGTAAACTATCCGTACGCATGATTGAAGCCGGCATGCTGGCCGAAAATGCCACCCTGCAGTATAGCAGCAACCGCGACGTACACCGCTACATCAGGGGAGTTGACCGCGTCGACACCGCCCTCGTCGAACTCAAGGACATTACTGCCGACCTGCTGCAACGCGCCCGACTCGACTCGCTACGCAAACTCCTGATGCTGAAACGCGAAGGCGTAGTGGAACTTGTGGCTGCCATGCGGCGCGAAACTCACCAGGGAAGCAACCTGGAACAGGAAATTGCCAACTTGCGCTCCGGTAGAAAACCCATCAATGTGGGTACGCAAGTAAAAGTGTCGGTTCACGAAAATAGCGAGCAAGTGGTGATTGACCGCCACAAAAAACGCTTTTGGGACAGATTGGGCGATGCTTTCAGAAAGCCAAAGGACGATACACTCAGTGTAAACAACCTGGAATATGAACCCACGCACGACAGCACACAGGCCAACGTGAACATCAGCGACACGGTGGCCAACATTCTGCAAGGCGTTCACCGCGACCTCACACGCAGCAATACGGCACACAGCCGGAATTTGCAAAAAAAGTCGCGACAACTCAGGCTGAGCAGTGCTGCCCTGTCGGAACGCATCGTGGCTTTGATGGACGACATTAACCGCGAACAGCAGCGCATGTTGCAGGACAAAACCCGCACCGAAGCTGAATACCGCCGGCAGGCTGCGTGGCAAATGGGCATTTTCACGCTGTTTACCACCTTGGCCGCACTCGGACTGTTCGTATGGGTGTGGCGCGACATGAGCCGCGTGAACCGTTACCGTATGGAGTTGGAGGAAGCCAACCAGTGTGCCGAGGACCTGATGAAACGTCGCGAACAGTTGCTGCTCACAATCTCGCACGACATCAAGGCTCCCGTCAATACCATATTGGGCTACCTTTCGCTCATGAAACCCCTGGCCACACGGCCTGAAGCAAGGCGCGATTTGGATGCCATCGATTCATCGGCCCATCACTTGCTGAACCTGGTGACGGCATTGCTCGATTATCACAAACTCGAAGCCGGCGGACTCAGTGTGAACCGGCAGCCAACCCGACTGAACGAACTCATCGACTATATCGGTGCAGCCTTTCAGCCCATTGCACAGCAAAAAGGCTTGACACTGCGCGTCAGTTCGCTAATTCCGGTGGGACTGCTCGTCAGCACCGATGCCTTCCGCTTGCGCCAAATCATTGAAAACCTGCTGGGCAACGCCATTAAATATACCCAGAAGGGTGAGGTGGAACTGACCGCCAACTGGAGCGAAACCAAAGGGTTGAACCTGACCATACGCGACACGGGCTGCGGACTGAGCCGCTACGACTGCGAACGCATTTTCCAACCCTTTACCCGCGTCAAAGGCAGCGAAGGACAGGAAGGTACCGGACTCGGATTGAGCATTACGCTGAAACTCGTGGCGCTGCTCGGTGGAAAGATTGACGTGAAAAGTCAGATGGGCTTTGGCAGCACCTTTACCCTGCTGCTGCCGGATATGCCCCGCTGCGAAGAGGATACGGCACAGCCTGCTGCCGAAGCGGTAATGGCCGATACGCTGCACGAAGCCCCCACCCTGCTGCACACCGTGGCGCTGCTCGACGACGATTTGTTGCAGCTGCAACTCAGCGAGGCGATGCTCAAAAACGTGCTCGACCCCATGCAAACCATCTACGCATTCAACGATGCCGAACAGCTGTTTGCCTGGCTAGCCGAAGGTCACCGCCCCGATTTGCTGCTCACCGACATCGAAATGCCCGGACTCACCGGCTACGACGTACTGGAGCGCGTTCACCGCATCGAAGGTCTGTCGCGCCTGCCGGTGGTGGCCACAACCTCGCATTCGCTGATTTCGGCCGACGACTTCAAGCACCGTGGTTTTGCCGATGTGCTGTTTAAGCCCTTTACGCAAAACGACCTGCGTCTGCTCACCCAAAAGCTGACCACCGGCAATGAAGAGGCGTCTGCGCCCACTGCCGCTGTTCAGGAAGCAGAGCCGACTGAGGCAACTGATACTCCGCACGAAACTGCTGCCGACAAAAAGCCCCTGACCGCTACCTTTGCGCCTCTGCTGGCTTTTGCCGATGGCGACCCTCAGGCCGAACAGGCCATCCTCAGCCAGTTTGCACACGACTGCAACGAAAACCTGCAACTCTTTGCACAGGCTGCAGCCGCCAAACAAAAGGCAACTGTTTGTCGCATTGCGCACAAAATGCGTCCAACCTTTACACTGATAGGCTCGGCTGCGGCTCCTGATTTGCAAACCTTGGACGAACGGCGCAACGAGGCTGAATGGACCGAGGCCGACGAACAGCCCTGCCGCAACATTCTGTTTGCCTTGCAGTCCTTACTCTTTGAATTGGCTGATGCCAGCCCCAACTCAAACCATTAACCAGACTTATGACCAAACTTCTCATCGTTGAAGATGATTTGACTTTCAGCACCATGCTCAGCACATGGTTGCGAAAAAAAGGATACGACGTGGCCACGGCTTCGAGCGTAGGAGCTGCCGTGAAACTGCTGCTCCACGAGGAAACACCTACCGAACTGGTGCTTTCCGACCTGCGACTGCCCGACCACGACGGACTGTACCTGCTGCAATGGCTCCATCAGCAAAACCGCACGCTCCCCTTCATCGTCATGACCGGCTATGCCGAGGTGCAAAATGCTGTCGAGGCCATGAAGCTCGGTGCCACCGATTACATTGCCAAACCCGTACAGCCCGATGTACTGCTTACCAAAATGAGCGAGGCTTTGGCCAAGGGGGCTACTCCCGTGCCTGCTGTCCATACCGAAAGTGCACCTACGGCTGCCGGACGCACCAAGCAACCCGCAACAAAGGTGCATGCTGCCAGCAAGGATGCTGTCAAAGATGCCTCGAAGGATGCTGCCGGACGCGCTCCGGGCATCGAAGGCCATTCGCCGGCTGCCACCGAACTTTACCGCATGGCGTCGCTCGTGGCACCCACTCCCATGTCGGTGCTGATTATCGGAGCCAGCGGAACGGGTAAGGAGTATGTGGCACACCGCATTCACGAACAGAGCAGCCGCGCCGACGGTCCCTTTGTGGCCATCGACTGCGGAGCGCTGACCAAAGAACTGGCTGCCTCTGAACTTTTTGGCCATGTGAAAGGTGCATTTACCGGAGCCGGAACCGACAAAACGGGTGCTTTCGAACAGGCATCGGGCGGTACGCTCTTCCTGGACGAAGTGGGAAACCTGTCGTACGACGTACAGGTGCAACTGCTCCGTGCCTTGCAGGAACGCCGGGTGCGTCCGGTGGGTAGTACCGACGAACGCCCCATCGACATCCGTCTGGTGTGTGCCACCAACGAAAACCTACCCGAAGCCATCGCCCAAGGCCGCTATCGCGAGGACCTTTATCACCGCATCAACGAATTTACGCTGCACATTCCGCTGCTGCGCGAACGCGGTGCCGACATCTTGGAGTTTGCCATCTATTTCCTGCAAAAGGCCAATGCCGAACTGCACCGCGAGGTAGAGGGCTTTACCGCCGGTGCCGAACGCGCCCTGATGGCTTATCCCTGGCCCGGCAACTTGCGAGAAATGCGCAATGTCATTGTGCGTGCCACCCTCTTGGCCGGCGACCATCCTTATATTTCAGAAACGGAACTCGGCCTGACCACCGGTTATGCAGCCCCCTCAGCCCCTGCAGCTCCGGTTGCCGCTCAGCCTCAACCCTCGCCCATGCCGACTTCGGTGCCGACGGCCGCCACAGCCTACGCTCCCCAGCCTTTCAGCCTAAAACGCACGGCCGAAACCGAGCGCGAACACATATTGGGCGCACTGCGGCAAACGAACGGCAACAAGAGCAAGGCCGCGCTGTTGCTGGGCATTGACCGCAAAACCCTTTACAACAAACTCAAGGCCTTGGGCATTGAGGCATAGCCCGCAAGGCTGTCTGTCGGCACGTTTCGGTAAAAATAGCTCTGTTTCTTTCTTTACCTTTAAAAATAAACGTATCTTTGTACGGCCGCTAAGCAGAAGGTTTCATCTTCCGCCCGGCTGTAGGGTGCAGAAAGCAGTAAGCTGACTGCCGACTAAAAAGACTATACAAAATCAGCACATCGAAATATAATTATGACAAAAGGAAAAGTTGATGCCCTGCTTGGTATCGTTTTCGGAGATGAGGGCAAAGGAAAAGTAGTAGATTACTTTACGCCGCGTTACGACGTGGTGGCACGTTTTGCCGGTGGACCGAATGCCGGACACACCATCATTTTCGACGGAAAGAAGTTCGTACTCCGTTCCATCCCCTCTGGCATTTTCGACGAGGGTAAAATCAATATCATTGGTAATGGTTGCGTCATTGCTCCCGACCTCTTTATGGCTGAGGCTCACGAACTGGAAGCTGCCGGTTACGAACTCACCGAACGTTTGCACATCAGCCGTCGTGCTCACCTGATTCTGCCCACGCACCGCGTGCTCGACCGTGCCTACGAGGCTGCCAAAGGCAAGAACAAGGTTGGTACCACGGGTAAAGGCATCGGCCCCACTTACAGCGACAAAGCTGCTCGCGTAGGTTTGCGTGTAGGCGATATTCTGCATAATTTCGATGAAAAATATGCTGCGCTCAAAAAGCGTCACGAACAAATTCTGAGCGACCTCCACTTTACGGATTACGACATTACCGAGGAAGAAGAAAAGTGGCTGGCCGGTGTGGAATACATGCGTAAGTTCCATCTCACCGATACAGAATACGAAATTAACCGTGCCCTGGCCGAAGGCAAGAACGTACTGGCCGAAGGCGCACAGGGTTCGTTGCTCGACATTGACCACGGTACTTATCCATTCGTCAGCTCTTCGTCAACCACGAGCGGCGGTGTATGCACCGGTTTGGGTGTAGCTCCCAACACCATTGGCCATATCTTTGGTATTTTCAAGGCCTACAGCACCCGTGTGGGTGGTGGTCCGTTCGTAGTGGAACTCTTCGACGAAACCGGCGACACCATTCGCCACATTGGCAACGAGTACGGTGCAGTAACGGGTCGTAACCGCCGCTGCGGCTGGCTCGACCTCGTAGCACTTAAATATGCCATCATGATTAACGGTGTAACCGACCTCGTAATGATGAAGGGCGACGTGCTCGATGGCTTCGAAACCATCAAGGTGTGCACGGCCTACACCAAGGACGGCGAAACCGTAACCGAAATGCCTTACGACACCGAAGGTTGGCAGCCCGTTTATGAAGAGTTGCCCGGATGGCATACGCCCCTTACCGAACTGCGCGCCGAAGCCGACTTCCCCCAGGCATTCAAGGACTACATTGCCTATATCGAAAAGGCTACCGCAACGCCCATCACGATTGTTTCGGTTGGTCCCGACCGCGAAGCAACCATCATTCGCTAATTATGCCCCAATGCTGAAAGCCTAAGCGGTTCAGCATGCCAAACATACGCTTTCTAAAGCATACAGTTTCCAAACAGCACATAGCCCGACGAACTCATACTTCGGTATAACAGAAAGGCCATGTGCTGTTTCTTTGTATTGAGGTCGTCTAAACTTTTCTGACGAAGATTTGATTGGGAGATTTATCTCTTCTAAATTCAGACGACTTCATTGGAACAAGCGGAGAAAGCCAAGCAATTCCGAGTTCGGTCGCACAAACGGTTCAGTCGCAAGAACGTAGGGCAATAATCAACCACGCGCAGGTGTTTCAGACAGATGTTGTAACATCATGTCAAAGAACGCTGAATAAATAAGGAATCTATTGTTTTTTCATCCGTCAAGGCTGAGGTGCAGCCTGACTTAGCAACAGCAAAGATACAACACATGCTCCCCGAAATCCATTTTTTTTGCCCCTAATATCGCACCTCGCTTTTTTCGGACTGCAAAAAACGCTCTGAAAAGCCTTTATTTACGGGCTTTCCAGCGCATTTTCCACACACGAAAAAAAATGAAATCGGGATATACCATTTTATCTCAACCCGATTTTTCAAAACGTACGAAGCACGCGCTTGTTTCCATACATTTTCAGCAGAACCATAGAACAACAAAAGCGACAGATTCGGAAATTCCGTCTGCCGCTTTTGCTATTTTCAAGGACATAAATTCTTCCTCTATTTTTAGGAGTTATTTTTCAAAAAGCTCAAAGAATTTATTCATTTCAGACACTCCCTTTGACTTGACTTCCTCCAATGAAAAGGGTATGGAGTTATTCCGTGCAATCAAAATGCCTTTTTCTCCACCCAATCGGTCGTAAATATTTGGCGACTTCTTATAGAACACTTCGCTTTTGTGATAACCTTCCAAACCGGGTTGCTTCCTCAGTGTAGCTTCCATAGCACTGAAATCCGGGAAAAACTTGTGGGTCTTGCTAAAATGCAACAGATACCAAAACTCCAAACAGGGAGTGTTCACAATAATCACCAGGTTATTCATCCATCCGTATTTAGCTTTTTCCCTTGTCGTCAATGTACCTCGAGTAGATTTCAGATACTTTTCGTAATAAACTCTGAACCGTTCAAATTCCTGATTGTCCTTAATGATGCTGTCCATGTCCAAAATGAGAATGACTTGAGAGGATTCCATCGCAAGTTTTTGTTGTGCCAAAGCGAACAGCTCCTCTACGCTCTTTTTTTGAGGCAGGTCAGGCTTGATGGTAGCCTTTTTCATGGCCACATTAGGGTAATGCTCCTTGACCGTTTCCAAGTACCATTTTTCATCCTTGCCATCAATGATCACAGCAATGGACTTCTCCGCACTGCGTCGATTGATTTTTCTCATGACTCTTTCGTTTGGCTAAGTGAAACGTAGGTATCTCCCAAGTGCGGAATTCCGCCCAGTCGGCCTGCCCGATACGCATTGTAGCGGTTAGTCGTATCGCGCAAAGTTTCAGAATCAAAATCAGCTAATGAATACAGTTCCGTATCTCCCTGTTGTGATTTCTTGGTAATCCACACGGAGTCATCTCGGAAAAGATCTCTATCGGACAGGAATTCCGACAAGTGAGAAGAAAAAACGAGTTGCGAACGATGCGAATTCAGCAAATAGGTAGTCACGAAATGCTGGTAGAGGTCGGGATGCAGCCGACACTCCAGTTCATCAATGGCTAAGAAATGAGACTCCTTGATGATTTGAAGCAGCAAACCTGACAACTCATAATAGCGTTGCGTTCCACCTGATTCCTGCTTGTAATCCATAGCCACAGCTCCTTGATGTCCATTGTGACTCATGTGAATGTCAAACTCCATGCGAGTAGGATCTGATTTCAGTTCCTGCTTCATGCTTTCCGGAATCTGATTACTGTGCAGCAAAAGGTCGAGCATGTTGGGATTGAGTGGTCGCTTGGTCTGTTCCACTACCAAGTCACTGATACCTATGTCTGCTTTCATCAGCTGACGCACCAGTTCACTCTTTTCAATCATATTATCCATCAAGCTTTGGCTGACGTATTTCTGCAGTTTTTGGTCACCTGTTGTTACCATCGGCATAAAGTATTCGTTCATCCAGTTCAAGATGGATTTCATCCAGGGGATATCCACGTTGCTGTTCAAATAAGCACCGAAAAGGGTTCGGTTATGCAAAAGATTCCCCGACAGAATGCGAGTATTCGTAACCGAGCGGTATCTATCCCCCCATTTCATAGTAGACACGAGCGAGCCTTTGTCGGTTTCGCGTTCGTAAACCATGTGTTCGCGTAGAGCGTCAAGAGGTTGGCATTTCAGCACCTCATGATATACAACTTTATTGTCAAAGACTATTTCATATTTGTATCTCGCTTCGCCCACAATAAAGTTAACCATCATTTCCGAAGGACGCTGCAGGCATTCTTCATCCAGAAAGAAACGTTCGTATTCTATTTCCGAGGTTTTGTCCTTGCAAGGATGTAGCATCAAGTCTGTAAACAGGTAGAAAGCTCTCAGCACATTGCTCTTACCGGAAGCATTTGCACCTAATAGTGTAGCTATTTTCAGCAAACGGTATTTTCCAACCTTCATCACAAAGTACTCTTCGAGATGCGTACTGTTGGTTGCTTCAAACGAAAGCGTTTGCTTGTCACGAATGGAGCGGAAATTGGATATTGAAAAGTCTATTACCATATTCTTTTTATTCAACAACAAATTATTCCGATAAACGATTAATTTCTGCAAGGTATATGCAAATATACCTCTTTCATCTGAAACATACAAGGATATTATAGTCAACTGACTATGAAAAGGGAGAAAATTACATGCAAACTGCCACTTCACAGCCTCACCCATCTGTGGTTGCTTGGGGCTTCATGGCTTTTGCGCAGCGCAAGTGGGTTTCTGGGTGGGCGAGGGCTACGTCGGCTCTTTTTCAGGAGTACCCCCATTACAAGGGCTCAACACGCCCAATGCTTCACACTCGCCGGGTGGCTCTCAATTTAACATATAGGCTTAACCTGTCATTTTAAAAGCAAATAAACGCTAACGTAAAATAATTCCGCGCTTCTTGGCATTCTGTTCGGGGCTGTCGTTGCACTTGTCCCTCACGTGGCGATTCTGAAAGTTCTGGTTATCAGCAATTCCAAGATTGTTGAAAAAATCTCAAAACGAATGCAAACAAGCTCGGAACTAATTTCAACAAGCTCGGAA
>FR901725.1 GCA_000437675.1 Prevotella sp. CAG:891 | reverse complement strand
TTGCTCTACAGGTGAGTTGAGCTGTCCGATGATGTATTGCACGGCAAGCATCATACCAAGTGTCATTTGCCCATGAATCACAGCGGTTGCAGCTACTACCGTGATGATGATGTTCTTTACCTCGTTGATAAAGATACTTCCTGCCTCCTGTGTCTGTTGGAGTTTGAGTGATTTCATCTGCACTCCAAACAAGTCTGCTTGCGTGTCCTCCCATTCCCATCTTCTGCGCTGCTCACAATCCTGCAACTTGATTTCCTGCATGGAAGTGATAAACTCGTAGGTCTTATTGTTGTTAATAGCTTGCTGCTCAAACAATTCATAGTCGAGTACCTTTCTTCGCTTCAAGAACAAGGTCATCCATGCGCCATAGAGGATGCTTCCCAACAAGAAGATGGCAAACACCAACTTGTTGTAGAAGAACAGTACCACCGAGAATACCACAAAGGTTAGCACGGCAAAGGTGATGTTGAGCGTCTGCTGCGTAAGGAAGTTGTTCACACGGGTATGGTCGTTCATTCTTTGCATCAAGTCGCCCATGAGTTTCGTATCAAAGAAAGACATAGGCAGTTTCAATAGCTTGATGAAGAAGTCACTTACCAATGATATGTTGATGCGTAAGGATATGTGAAGCAACAACCATCTGCGGATAAAGTCTATTGTCGTTCGGCTGATTGTAAGCATCAACTGCCCCAAGAGTATCAGCCAAACAAAACCTATATCTTGGTTCTTGATACCGACATCCACGATAGATTGGGTAAGGAATGGCAGGACAAGCTGTAGGAGGCTTCCGACTACCAGACCCAAGATGATTTGTCCGAAATACTTGCGATATTTCTTCACATACCCAAAGAGAAAGCGGAAAGACCTCTTTCCTTTGATTTTCTCTTCACCTTGCATCTTATAAGTAAAGAACGCAGGAGTGGTTTCCAAGAACATAGCAATGCCCTTGTCCTCATCATTGGAGTTCGTGCTTATCCAATGTTGTTTGAACTCGTCTAAGGTATAAGCAACCAATCCCTTCCCTGGGTCTGCGACATAGAACTTCTTGGATTTCTTAATCTTATATAAGACCACAAAGTGATTCTGATTCCAATGGAGAATACAGGGCAATGGAGCTTCGTTTAACATGACGATAGAAATTCTCGCACATGCCGTATGTAATCCAAGAGTATTAGCTGCTTCATTGATTCCTAACATTGAAACACCTTCCGTTGTGGCAAAGCAAAGTTTCGACAGAGAATCTAATGTATATTCCCTGCCGAAATATTTACATACCATTTGCAAACTGGCTATGCCACATTGCATGGAATCATGTTGATGAAAACTTTCTATCGTTTTGGTCATTGATTAATACATTTTCATGATAGCACTATCAATATTCTTATTAACTTCTATTTCTCCACGTTCTGATTTCTTGCCATAGCTAAGGCTGTAAGTCAGTGTTAAATTTATATTACGTCCATTGATTTCGTTAAAAATCCGCGAATTTCTATTATAACACCCATAATCCATTGTTATATGTTGCTTGTCATAACGTGAAAAGGGATTGCGTACTAAAGCCTCAATAGCCAATGCCTTATGAGTCCAACTTACTTTCCATTCATAGGTAGGACGACGTTGGATGAACCACGGTTGTCGAATATCAAGTGATTTATATGGAGTCTGATAATCGAAACTAAGCATCCATTCTCCTGCAAGATAAACCAAGCCACCTTTTATGCGAAAACTGTTGTGCGACATATCGTAAGTAGCCCCTTTTAATGTATTACATTCTTCAATCACTGTGGCGCTCAAACGCAAATGCTCATTGAATAAATTATAGGCACAACCTACTGTAAACATATTACCGTAGAAAGTTCCGCCATTTATACGAGTATCAAAAATCGTATTCGTGTTAGCTGTATACTGATGTACTATGTTATCAAAATAAATGTTGCTATCATAGGATAAAGATAAATGCAATTTACCTATCTGTCCATTATATGAAAGAGTGTTTCCTAACACTTTCATTGGGACAATATCTGGATTACCACAAGTTGCCTCAAAAAAAGATGTCGGAACAACCATAGAATTCTTTTCTGACGGCTCAAATAGGGTATGCGTAAAAAGACCATTTAACGAAAAAGAATGCTTGCTATTAATGGTATAATTTCCTCCATAAAATGCGACTGGTATACAGTAATTGTCATGTACGGAGTTTAAAGATACGGCAGTATTAGACAAACCTGCAGAGACATAATAATAGTATTTCTCACTGTATTTGCTAAGTTGAAGTAGTCCAACAGTAACATTGGAAGTCAGTTGCTGTTTACCCATTGCAGTTCCAGCATAATCATCAGTATAATGTTTATAATCATTACTCAACACCCCTGTTAGGGTAAGACTATTTTTCAAAGTTTTGGAATAACGTATATTTCCATTCAGCACAAAGTTGTCTTCTATTACTTTAGAACTTAGGGATGATTGTTCTGTTTCTGCATACAGACTGTAGTATTTATTGTGCCCCATAGAAGCAGATGCTGTAATGTCAAAAGCCTGCTCTTTCGGCAACCATAATGTATAATTTGCATATGCAGATGGTGCTATAGATTGGCTATTATTGGCTATAGTCCGTCTCGTTGTGCCATATGGTTCTGTGTAGGAAATACTCTGTATGGTGTTGGTATTTGGCGTAGCTTGGCGAGTAAAGCCCACATAAGTATTTAATCTATGGCTGTTACCCATTGAGGTTAAACGCAATCGTATGGCTTGCCCGTTGTTTTTTTCAACGAGCTTTCATCATTATAATTACGTTCCAGAACGGATTTGTCCGAAAAGGTAAACATATCATTTCCTCCTGTATAGCTATGGTCTCTATGCCAGTCACCTATGGCTGTTAGCGAAAGTGAGTATCGTTTCTTATTGAAATCTGCAAAAGCTAGATATTCTCCCGATTTGTAAGCAAATCCTTCGTTTGCAGACAAATACACATTGCCTCCATAATTCATTTTTATCGTAACAAAATTAACCAATCCTGCTTTACCCGCATATTTGCCGCTTGGAGTTCTTATATATTCTATTGTACGAATGTTCTTTGCGCTAAGAGATGCTACATCTTCAGGTAATGCCTCCATACCATTAATGCACAAAACGACCTCTCCTCCACTATGAGTAGTAATACTACGAGTACGTGCCGATACTTCCAAGTCTGGAGTCTGCATAAGATACAGTAAATTAAAACCGTTAGCAGAATGTTTTTTCTCGAGTTGAGTTGGTATTAACAATGTCTTGTTGCTCATTTCTATCTGACCTTCTGCGGTCACAACAATCTCTGGTAATTTTTCATTTTTAAGACTATCTGTTTGTGCCTTAACATCTATTAAAAAACAAGCAATAAGCAAAAAGTAATTAAGTATTTATACATTTTTAAGATATTATGGAGTAATTTATATATATATTTAAAGATGATAAAATCATGGATGGGCGTGTCAATATATGCTTGACACTCCCATCCACACAGAATACTAAACGTAGCCTCGTTACTCTAGTTCTTATTTCTTTATTGTTGGTAAACTAGGTTGTGGCTTTGGTTTTATTATTGGACATATGCAATTGCAAGTTGCAGTAGAATTACAGCTTTGGCTGCTTCTTGATGAGCCGCAAGAACCTTGAGCGGCAACAGTGTGTGCTTGTCCTCCAAGCACAAGCATTAGTGACTCCTTGTTCAAAACAGAAAATTCGTCTGTCAGAACTGATTTCAACTGATTAAACTTTTTCATTGATTAAATATATTTAAATTAGCCTACTCTATAAGCTTTTCGGCAACTGCTTTATTCCTTAGTGCAATAATGTGGAGCGAGAGATTTCAAGACATAAAATACTAGGAACCTTATTCCAATCATAAAATTTTAGAAGTTGGTATCCTATCCCTGCAAATCCCATAAACAAACCTACTTGACTATTTCGGTTGTCATCTCCACAAATAACATCTTGCCCCTTACTTATCTCTATTGCTATTGAATTAACCCATTTCAAGGCTTTTGTATCATTTCGCATGGACAACAAGTGTAGTATTTCTAAATTTCCCATAGAACCATGGCAAACAGAAAGATTGTAGCCAATTCTTTTTTCAACCTGCTTGATTGCAACATTTAGTTCTTTCATCATTATCTTGTCGGAAAAACCTTCTGACGCTAAGATTAGTCTTGATAATGCTATTCCTGTTGCACCGTGACACCAACTTCCGCTATCTTCTTCATATGAAGTGTTGCGTCCATCAATCCATCCTTGGATTTTGTCTGAGTAAAAAGAGCGGTCATGAAGTAGGGAATGTTTAAATGCTTCCAAATATCGAATTTCACCAAATTGCTTATATAGCAAAAACATTGCAGTTGCCATAGAAGAACTACCATGAGCAAAACCTCCTAAATTCAATTCTTTCTCACCAACAATCTTATTGCCATCAGTGTATGTCCAATACATTTTTCCGTTTATATTTTTGGCAAGTTGCAACAACCTTTCACCACTCGCTTTCAAAATAATCAATTTATCGGTTTCCTTCATTAATTTGCATTGAGTCGTAAAAAGGATTACGCCAGCTAATCCTGACATATAATCAAATTGAGTTGTAATTGGTATCAATTCCTTCACCTCTTTGACTATTGACTGATATATAGAAGTATTGTATAATTTAGGAAACGTTTCCATAATATATAATAATCCCATAATACCGGACAATGGGGATATGGCAATTTCGTCCTTCTTTACACCAATATGAGCAACATCTCTATTTTCACACAATTGCCTAAAAATTCCAAGAGCAATTTTTTCATGTTGCTGCTCATGACTATATGTGAACAACGTTAGATAAAACACACATACTCCCAAAAGTCCATCATATAAAGAGTCATTCATCAAACATACTTGAAATTTTCCATCATAGACATTTCTTGTTCTACATACAAATCCTATTTCATTATCGATTTGTATCATTCGTTTACGAATCTCTTTCTCTATTCGTTCAATTGCTTGCCATAGAACATTTCTATCTATAGAATCTTTCCCAACAGGTAAAATGCGCTTTTTATTTGTATTGGAGACTCCTATAACATCTAAAAAGAAATTTACAGACTCATCTATCATGCACAATTGTTCTTCCTGCACTTTTGAGGAAAGTGCAGATAACTTTTCAGCTATGATAGTAGCTCCTTTGGACTCAACAGGAATCCAATCATCTACAACGATGTCATTCGGCAAAGTATATAGAGAATTCTTGTTTAAATACATGAAATAGTAGGGTATATCTCCCTTTTCTATCTGACTTGCAACAGAGTGTATAAGAGGAATACTTAACAAACCATAAGATTCTTTTCTTATAATAGGCTCTATAAGTTCCTCTATATTCTTGCCTCCGTGCAGATATGGGGGAGTTACCATCTCGGTTAAAATGTAAGAATATATAACTGTTGGATGCAATAAAACCCTTGAACGCATAAAGTTGAAATCATAAGAGTAGATATAGCTTAATAAGTCAAGTTTATGAGCTCTCATGAAGTTACATGCATCAGTAAACCCTTTTTCTAAATCTTGAAGAGTTTCTGCCGTGATAGGATAAGATTTTCCTTCTTTTCTAGGCAAATGAAAATTAGAATCATCAAATTCAAATAACACTGATGAGATTTGCGACCTATCATTTGCTCCATTAAACATCCAATCTGGCAAGATACCTGTTTCAAGGACAGAAGACTGTAGGTACGCACTGATTTTAGTGCTATCCAAATGTTTAAACTTCTTTAATACAACTGATTCGCTGTCAATTATATATGGGCAATTTCCAATTACTATCAAGTTATCTGGAATTATATCTTGTGCACCTAACAGATATAATAAAGCCTGTATTTTTCCCAAATTATAATAGTACTCATTGATAGAATCACTATTCTTCATGTCACAAGGTTTCACTTGAAAGTGCCAAGAATAGTTTTCTCTGTCTATGAATGCAGGTATTCCAAATTGTATAGACAATCCCATCTTATCAAGGGCTGATATTATGCTCATGATGAACTTTTCATTAGCAGCTCCTCTTGGCTTGTAATATAATTTAGTACCATTGAGAAACAATACTGACGAGACACAATTACCTACATGCAAATCCCCTTCAAAAAGACTAATTTCATCAATCTTTGATTCTTTCATTGCAAAACTTTCTATATCTGCTTTTAAGGCAAAAAGAAGCCTGTCAATATGAAGCATGATATTGACTGTATAACTCTCAAGTATAGAAAGTAACTTTGGGTATTTTTCAAAGAAATATATTATCCACTCATCATTGGAAGATAATTTGTCACGAAAGAATTGACTTTGCTCTTCTTCGGTATAACCTTTCAAGAAGTTATTTTCTTTTGCTAAATTATATTCAAATGGATATACAAACTTTAAATAGTTATTGTAAGCATAAGACACGACTTGATACGAAAGTTTCCCAACAATGTCATTCATTTGCACAAATGGATATTTATCTATGATTTTGGCTATTGCATCATAGATATAATTGTAACT
>FR901724.1:4596-9034 GCA_000437675.1 Prevotella sp. CAG:891 | reverse complement strand
AATTCAATCTTCGTCAGAAAAGTTTAGACGACTTCATAAGTAGGTGTTCATAATTATTCGGAACTACCCTATTATTTCAGCACAAAAGCATGACAACTCCGCACGAGCCTTAAACTCACACTTGGCAGAGCACATGAATAAGGTTACCCCATATTCATTTAATGTCTTTCAATGCAAAGTCGCTTCAAATCGTACATAGAACCATTGTAGATATTTAAGTCTACATTGCCTTTGATGCCATTCAAGCGTCCACGGTCAGTATGCTGCCAAAACTTCCACGGCCCTTGATACGAAATTGTTCTCACATAATAATGAGCTATCCAGTAAGGGTATCTGTCAAAATCTTTCGTATTCAAGTAATCAACCTTAAACTTGTAATTCGTATATAATATAGGAGGAACGTGGTAATGCTTTTCTACAGCTTTTAGCCATGTCAGCGAAGCTTTGCGTAATTCTTCCGGAGACAGATTACCAACTTCCTCAATATCAAGCACAGGCGGCAAATCTCCCTCTTCCAAATGCACCTGTTTCAAGAAATATTGCGCTTGCAATTTAGCAGAAACATTCGGCTTGAAGTAATGATAGGCTCCACGTAAAAGCCCATTTTCCCTTGCCTGGTAAAAATTATCGTTAAAATTCTCGTCTAAAAAGTCCTGTCCCTCTGTAGCCTTGATAAATACGAACGAAATGGGATCTTTTCCGATTTGAGCTTTCGATAATTTTTCCCAATCAATCACTCCTTGATGATGACTTACATCTATGCCGCGGATTGAAAAACCCTCAGGATAAACCTCCTTACCATAAAGCGCCTGCCAGCGCGAACGATAGGGAGCAACGACATAAATGTAAATTAAATAACAAAATAAGCCCACCCCAAAAATCAATGACAGACGAATTAAGATGGAACGCGCTTTCAGTTCAACCTGTTGTAGGGTAAGTTTCGTCGAATGGCGGCCATTTTTTGTTTTTCTTCGAGGGCTTGTCTTAGGTCGCGAAGAAGAAGTCCGTATTCGTTTAGTAGTCATTATGCTGTTAACATAGCGCTGATTAGTGGCACGAGTTTTCGAACCATCCGTATAAACAATCATTTCCCCCCTTCAAACATCCTACAGGTACTTTTAAATAACTGACGGCTACCTAAAAAATCACTGCCACTGTTCCAAAGTTAACAGCCATTTTTATACAGGGGAATATAAATCAGAATAAAAAACAAAGGTATCTAACCACATTAAAAAGTAGATAAAAGCACAAAGGCACTTCAACAGAAAGCCATGAACCTTATCGAAAAAGCAGCAATACCTTTACTTCTAAAAAAATGAAAGGATGTCCTATAAGTTTAATGCATACAAGCAGAACCATCTGTCGCAATAGCAATTATATCTGCTCCATCAAAGAAAAAGCTGAATATATCTACTGACAGAGTAGCCGGCATCATATCAAACTTATAGAACATCCTATTTAAAAAGTCAGACTTTAAGTATTATTACTTAGCCTGTTCGAGTTTCAAAGTCATGGTGCACTGATCGCAAACTTCAGACGGACCAAAGTACTGGATAGGACCGGGGTAAACGAAGCTGGTGTTTTCAGCCCATTCCTCGCGGTGAGCAGCAAATTCCTTGAAAGGAGCACCATCCAAACGAACCAAAGCCTTCTTGATTACGGGCTTCATCTGTCCGTTACGACGTTCCATGTTCATCATCATCGTGATGGGCACACCACCGGCTACCCACTGTTCAGCAGGAGCAGTAGTGTTCTTAACGATAGCCATGTAACCAGTCTTGCCGTTAGCTACCAACTGTGCAGCGCTCGTACCGAGTGCATAGCAGTAGTCTGCATCATAGTTAGAGGGAGCAGCGCAACGTCCTTCGTAACCGAAGAAGTGATGCTGTGCAGCGAACTTACCAACGAACTTGCCTTCGTTCTTCCAAGCAGCAAGCTTGTTAGCAACCATTTCAGACAACAGCTTTTCAGTTTCGATGAGTGAAACCTGTACGTTACCGTGGGGGTCACGTTCCATAGTAAGCTGCTTAGCCACGCCATCAGGCAGACTTTCGTAAATAGTAGCGTTTTCCTTTGAAAGCTTAGAAAGAATCCATGCACGCTGTTCAGCAGCAGCAACGGTTGCAGCTTCAGGAGTAGCCAAGAGGTCGTTCAGTTCAGCAATGAGCTTCTTCATTGCAGGAATGAACTCGATGAGGCCTTCGGGAATCAATACAGTACCGAAATTGTTACCGTTAGCAGCACGCTTAGCAACAACACCGGCAATGTAAGTTACGATATCGTCGAGCGTTTGGTTCTTTTCTTCAACTTCCTCGCTTACGATACATACGTTAGGCTGGCACTGAAGAGCACATTCCAAAGCGATGTGGCTGGCAGAACGACCCATCAACTTGATGAAGTGCCAGTACTTACGAGCCGAGTTAGCATCACGCTGGATGTTACCAATTACTTCAGCATAAGTTTTGCAAGCAGTGTCGAAGCCGAAAGAAGTTTCGATTTGATCGTTCTTCAAGTCACCGTCGATAGTTTTGGGGCAACCAATCACCTGTACGCCATAGTTGTTTGCTGCATAGTATTCAGCCAACACGCAAGCGTTCGTGTTAGAGTCGTCACCACCGATAATAACTACTGCCTTGATGCCCAATTCACGGATAATCTTCAAACCGCTTTCGAACTGGCTCGTTTCTTCAAGCTTCGTACGGCCTGAACCAATCATGTCAAAACCGCCCGTGTTACGATACTCGTTGATAACTTCGTCGGTGAGTTCGATGTACTTGTGATCAACCAAGCCACCGGGGCCCATCAAGAAGCCATACAATTTATTAGCAGCGTTCTGCTTTTTGAGTTCATCGTAAAGGCCGCAAATTACGTTGTGACCACCAGGAGCCTGTCCACCCGAAAGGATGATACCGATGTTCATCGGAGCATATTCCTTCTTTTCGTCACTGGGTACGAACTCTACGAGAGGCATACCGTAAGTGTTGGGGAACAATTTCTTGATTTCTTCCTGATCGCCCACGCTCTGAGTGGGTTCACCTTCCTTAATGCTCACATTGCCACGAAGACCAGCAGGCAATTTAGGCTGATACGCAGCGCGTGCAATTTGTAATGCGCTTTTTTCCATGAGTTTTATTTATTATAATATGGGTGTTTAGTATATACTCTGATAGATGAGCCTTTGTTATCAACTCGTTGGCAAAGTTACAAAATTTTTCGGAAAGCCTTTACACCGAACAAATCAAAAATCACCTGCTTTTCTAAATACATTCATGAAAAACACCAGGAATTTGATCATTGCCCAGATGCTGTTTTCATAACCATGCTGAGATTTGCCACAACAGAATAAAGAAATCGCTGCATTTTCGGATCATGATGGCTCAACACGATACCTACAATGCCTCTTTATTCGCGCTCAAAAATTGAGTATACAAACAAACAGAGAGCGAAATTCACTGATAATCAATGATTTCGCTCTCTGCTTTGAAAGTGATTCCGTTGGGGTTCGAACCCAAGACCCACGCCTTAGAAGGGCGTTGCTCTAATCCAACTGAGCTACGGAACCATTTTTCGGCTGCAAAAATAAGCATTTAATTATTCACAGCCAAATATTTAAGCTAAAAATATACTTATTATTCTTCAAAATCTGCATATTTCTCATCCGAGCCCTCTTCTTCGGGTAAATTTTCTCCCACATACTCAAACGAGAAGTTCACGCCGCGCGCTGAAGGGAACTGACTCCGGAGATCAACTTCAGAACGTCCTTTAAGGTGATCAACAATGCGATTATAGCATTCCATACCCGATTCAGCTTGCACATAAGCCTGAAAAGTGGTATCCTGATATCTGAATTTAGCGGTATTGGCAATTTGGATTACACGTTTAAACACGATAGTTCCCAAATACCAGCCGAAACGCTCCTCTGCCAAAAGTGCGGCTTTAATTTCCTTTTTATTCACCACCATTTCAGGAACACCCGCATTGACCTCCGGCATCTGACGCACTGAATTATCCTTGCGATTAGCTTTAAATTCCTCCATAGTCTGGGCTGTGGTCTTAATCAAGATAAAATAAACCCTTGGACGAATTTTGTAGCGTTTGGGATAAGGTATATCACTTTCGACATACATTCTTACATCATCAATCATGTGCTGATTGATAGGAATTTCAGGAATGGACGCCAAAAAGTCCATAAGTTCCTCAAAACTATAAACAAGAACATCTTGATCAAAATAACGTGCGTAGATATTCATGGGAAAGGACTAATTATATAATATGTTCTAATCAAAAGCGAAAGCTATATTCAAGAAAGAGAGTTTCAACTCGAAAAACCATTACATAGCTTAGAAGAAAACGCTTAATAATCTATGATTCTATCATAAAAAAAAGACAGCTTCGCGTATTTAGCGCAGAGCTGCCTCCATTGAAGTTTGAGCGGAAA